>NZ_JBXANU010000034.1:0-65264 GCF_058802085.1 Pseudomonas sp. GW822-FHT02G04 | reverse complement strand
TGCTGACCATGCAATTACTCACTCATCGCTTAGGAAAATCCTGGCAGTTCAACCTTTAAACGAAGGTCAGAAAACGGCCAGAAGCAGTCGCTCAGCCGGGCTTCGTGTGTACGCGCTTGGCGATCCCGCGCGACGACTTCAATCCTGCAATAGACGATATCAATATCAATGGCTACGATCGCCATGCTCGGTCGCGCTTCAAATATCCAGTCTTAGACACAGAAAGTATGGTCGTTGAGCAAAAGGCCCCCGGTGGGATGAATCGTTGCTAAATTGGCAGATTGTCACCTCCCTCAAGGGTTTTAGAAATTAAGGAAGCTATAAATCTAATGATTGGATCAGCCCTTCGGAATGCCTTTCGCACAGAGTCACTGGGCGCTCGTGGTGAAATTGCGCTTTTTCGTGCATTTATCCGCGCGTTCAATGCACTCGGGCCCAACGCACTGGCACAGGAATATCATGGTAATCGTTACCAAGTGAGATTTAGCGCTACTCGAGGTGTTGGCCGATCAGTCCCTCGATGTGAATTATGTGACGTAATGATCATTCATTACCCAGCGGGTAATCCTAGCGGTGCACGTGTTACTTTTAATCAAGCAAAGGTCACTACCAACTCGCTTGAATGTCATACCACAGCGTCTGTTCCATACAATTTTCGTGCGAACTTGGAACAGTGGGACTTGCTCTCAAACCGGCCATCAATAAGCGCTACGACAGCAAAAGTTCATCTCCCCTACGACCTGCTTTCTAGTGCTCTCCTACCATCTGTAGGTACATTCGGTGTCTTTTATCCGCAAGGTTCGGGTTTCGATTTTGCTTACTTTGTCGCAGACGGTCTTCGACCTTTGAAAAACAGCGCCAAACGATCGGGTACACTTCAGTGGGGAACTCCACTACGCCAGGTCCGCAAAGTTGGCCACTATGATGAGGCCACAACGACTTGCTGTATGTATGGCTTTGGACGAGCTCTTGAATTGGGCTTGATAGGTACGCCTCTTCAACAGACTTTATACGGTTCATCTGGAGCCACTGAAATGCGATATTGGTTGGCAAGTGTGCTGTCATCACTCCGTAAAATGCATCCTGATTCTGAGCTACCGAACGAACTGCTGGAGGGGCTGGAATTGGCGCGCGAAGCCGACGAGTTGAAATCCTCTTGGAAAGGTGATACATCAACTCCACGTGCGGTAGTATTGGTTAGAACGGGTTAATAGAAATCAGTAGAACAGATAAAAAAGGTATTTCTACGCCATGGCATCGACACTCACGAAGAAGCCAGTCCCCACCAATTCTTTACTCGGTGTTAAGACTTCTTTGCGCCGGCCTGACAGACAGCGCAAAATAATCCACGGTCAGCCAATAGTTGCCTCTGGTGAGTGGCTTCTGGCCGACGCCTACCTGTCTTGAACGGTAGAGAGCGGCCAAAAGTAGCCGTTCGGACGTATCTGCGAAGCTAGAGGCGTTTCACTCTAATGGAAATATTATGATAACCATTAACAATGGCAGAATCTCTTTTGTAGAGAAACATCTTTTTGATCCTGAAATAGAAAAATTCGAAGGAATAATAGAGCGTTACAGCGACTATCACGTTGAATTGTTTTTGCATGTGGTCAGCGATCCATCTTGTAGATATGAGAAAGGTGTGGGGGCAGCGCGAGTAGTGAAGGATATAGCTGGGCTCTCAGCTAAAGAAAGGTTCTTGAGGCTATTGAACAACAGAGAACTAACCGCAAACCCAAAAGGTTTTTATGCCAATAAGTTCAAAAAGGGGAAAGGACTCCCTCAGGAAATTAAGTCCGTTAGTTTTGCGCATTGTACGCAGGAAGAAGTAGCTCAGCACTTTGAGGCTCGAAACTCAGAGTATGGAATCATCTTCTATCATGACTTTCTTCAATCTTTGGGAATGATACCTGTAAGGTATGTTAATGAGGAAGATGAAGAATCAATTCGCCGGCTAGTTTTCAATGAGCCTTTTGCATTAGAGGCTTACGGTCGAAATTATGATATGCGCTGGGAAAAAGAATGGCGCATCAACAAAAATGTTACTTTTGAGTCGCACCACGTTGCCTTTATAGTTGTACCAGATAACGAATATCACGAATTTGTTCACCTAACAATTCATGCGGGTCTTGACTATTTAGTTCTTCCGGCCTCGGTATTTACGAATCCATTTAAATTTTTTCTAATTGCAGACAGCATGGAGCATCACTCCTGGCAGCAGATCAGGATATATGGTGACTGGAAAGTAGATTTTGATATGTTTCCCGAGTTCACTGTCGCTGAGAAAGAAGAATTCCTAAATAGGTGCGGAGTGCATATTGAGTGCCTTGCAAAGGCAGAAATACAAAATATATATGAAAATCGGTACATCTCGAAATTTATGAATTTCGCATCACGCCTAGATGTTGGTTTTTTAAATAAAACATCATTTAAGGAGATTGCCTTGGTTAATAAAAATGCTGGCGAACCCTATCAAGCTCATAGAGATCTCATGATGCATTGTTATACGGAAAGGTTTGAAGTTCAACGTGGCCGTATATATCCGTAGTATGAGAGACAACTCGCTCAACTGTCGATCCTTCCGTCCACTGAGTTCCTATTTGTGCAAGCGTGTCTTTCTACAAGCTTAAGTGAAATTGACCAAGCGAACGGAGGCTCTTGGCCGCTCTCTGCCGTTACCGTCGCGAGCTGTTGGCGCTGAGCGGACACGGACTCAGTGATTCAGACGACAATGGAGATGAAAGGTTTAGCCAAGTCGATTAAATCAACGTTCAGGCACGGTGTCATATGAGTAATTAGTGTTTTCCAGTTCGCTCGTGGCCGTTTTCCCCCGACCGGTCTCGGATATCAAAAATAAATTCTTCCGTGCCCTCGAACATATTACATAGAGTAGCTTTTTTGCGCTGTCGAATTGCTTGGGATCTGCCCAGTGTGGAACCATGCCTTGGAGCAGGGAAAAGGCGATCACATTGTCAAACTCCGCGCCTTTGATGCCGTGGATTGTCGAAATTGTAATACCTGATCTTGGTCGGAAAGCACGTTTGAAGTTATCTATTCCCTCGATCAAATTTAAGCCATCGTTTTTGGCACGCGCTATCTTTTTACGGGCGGTCTCAAAAAAAGACAGATAATGAATATGCAGGCTTGGATGGCTGTCAAGTGAAGGTATTCGTATCAGTTGAAGAAATTTACTGAAGTACAACTCGAGGTATTGCATGCCATTCTGCTCCGTCAACTGAATGGTATTCAGCTCCTTTAAAAGGGTTTTTGGGGTATGGCCACACTTGATCCCTCCGTCGTCAAGGGCACTTATCACCTCAGCTGCCCAGCGAACTCTTCTCAAATACATATCCGGTGCAGGGTCTGACAAACATAAACGGCTAAGTTTGTACCAAAAATTGTCAAGTTCCCTTCCGAACGGAATCATGCCAGGGCCATCGAAGCTGCATTCCGGAAGCCTGCTCATCAAACGTCGGGTGATGGCAGCCAATGAAGGCCATTGAGGACCGACGATGCAGATTTCCTCAGGGCGAATCCCTTGCACGTACAGGCTATAGCGGATTAAGCGTTCGACTTCATCTTCCAGACTATTAGCTGGGGTCTTATGGTCGTAGCTGATGATGCTGTGATAATGCTTATGCTCGGAATGGGCAGTTATCGGGCCAGGGTGCAATCTGTAGTGGGAAAAATACTCAACGATTTTTGTCGATGAGCGGTAATTGTGGTCGAGTGAGAGGGACTCAATTGAGAGATTCGATTTTGACTTGAATTCATCAAAAGCGACGGCGTATCCGCCGAGACTATTAAAAATAGCCTGATCTCGATCACCCACGATAAACGCCTGGGTCTGATCAGGACGCGAAGAAAATATGCAGAATAAAATCAGATACTGTATTTCTTTAGTATCCTGATACTCATCGAGCAATATGATGTTGAATAAGTTGCTTAAGTGTTTGGCGATCTCCGGGAGCTTAGAAATTAGTTTGTGTGAAAAAAACAGAATTAGTTCGAAATCAATTTTCCTATCTTGCTTCAAAATTGCAAAGTAGCGTTTTAGTACGTCGCGTACATTTGTATGTTTTTTTGTGTCAGAGCATAGGAACGCTATTTTTCCGTTAACAAAGTGATAACCGCAATCATACGGATTGATCTTTGGGTAGTTCGTAGACTTACACAACTCCTCCAGTAGTGCCTCCGTATCGGGTTGATTGATGATTGTGAATCCGCTTTCCAAGCGAGGTTCATAGATCGCGTAAGGCCGAATGATCCACTCTAGGCAAAACGAGTGTATCGTCCCAATCCAGAGCTGCGCAGTCGGCAGGCCCAACCTCTCAACACGCTCCAGAATCTCGTCTGCAGCACGGTGTGTGTATGTGATGGCCACGACGAATTTGCGGTGATCAGTAATTTTTAACAGTTCAGTAGCGATCTTATAGGTAAGTGTCTTCGTCTTTCCGCTTCCCGGGCATGCCGTTAGAAACACGCTGCCAGGGTGTTTGATGGCCGCAATCTGTTTGCTATCAAGGCCAGCGCTTGCAAGATCCACCATGTTAAATACCCAAGAAAGTTGCCAGAATCGGATCTTCATTCAGCAGATCGCTCAGTGCGGCGATCAACGTGGAAAATGGTAGGTCGCGGTCCTCGTACTCGGCTAGCAGACTCTGAGCTTGAATGGCCTGGTCATAAAATTCTTCGTAGTAACCTTCGGTGGTCAAAGTGACGAGTCGGTGCTTCAAGATCTTGAGCTTTGTCTTGCGCGGTAATTCTTCACAAGCTCCTAAGACTGCTTCGAGGATGTACTCAGGAATGTTCGTCACCCGGCTGATATTGTCGGCTAACAATATGGCGAACCAACCTTTGCCAAGGTAATTGGCCATCGTCAGAATTCTTTTACCCGCCACACCAATGTCGGCATCCTTGAGTTCTGCTTTCGCTGCACGACGAGTGGGTATGTCGGTATAGACGCTATCGACAACGCTGATAACTTCATGCGTGTTGTCAGCCATTAAGAAGTCGACTTCGAAGGTATGATGCGCGTAGTACGAGTGGAGGAAGGGGTTGTTCCGGCTGTAGTTTTCCAGGCGCGTCATTCGCGCGCGGCCTGATTCTGCCGAGCCCGCGATTTTTGATTTGTACGCCCTAATGGTTTCACTGTCTGTCTCAAGGACGTCCGTGCCAGTAATAGCCTTGTCCAGATCGGTAACGATGCTGCAACTGCGACGAATTCGAGAGGGGTGGAATACGCAGGCAATGTTTTCAAAGCCGGTACTTCGGATATTAATCAAGCTGATGCCAAGCTCATCAAGGCTTACACCGATGACTGTCTTCACGAGTGCCGGAATGATAAATTCCTCAGCATCGCCTTCAATCAATATCACTCCCCTGGCAAACAGAAGGCTGCTGCGAGTGGCGTCAAGGTAGCGCTGCAGATGGATAATTTCTGTACGAGTGAGGGCAACTGATGGCTGGTAGGATTCGCAGCGAACGCCTTTACGAGCCAAAATATTCACACTTTCGATATTGCTGACTTCGGATATCTGAGTGGAATGAGTCGAGTAGATGATCTGGGTGTTGTTGTAGTTTATGTTGTCAAACAAAGTTTTCTGAATATGTGTATGAATATGGGCTTCCGGCTCTTCAACCAGTAAAAAGTTGGCTGCAGTTTCACGTTGCTTCTGATATTTAAACTCTAGAAGCTTTAAGGTCAGGTAGATTAGATTGGCGCCGCCTAGGCTCAGCTCTGAAATATCCCCGGCGTACTCCTCATCCGTTTCGCCAACAAAAAGCTTCAGTGACTGAAGCAATTTCTCCGCATCACTTGGCAAATCTGATCTGATATGAAGGCTAGCCGGTGCATAAGCATCACCGGCCGTTTCGCTTATCGTCGTCCTAATATCGGTCCTGACATCCTGCACATCTTGGAGGGCCTCGATATCTGAATTCAACGATTTGACCGTGTTGGTGATGGTCTCATATTTGGATTTATCAATTTCTTGGCTTTTGCGTGTGAGCATGTTGAGTAGTGGGTTTTGCCGGTTACCATTAAAGTCGGACACCACATCCCTCAACGCCTTGACGAAGGTGAATGACACCTCTTTGGCAACCGAGAGTTGGTGAGGGATCTTGCTGCCTATCAGCTTGGAGTCTAGAGGGGGAAACAAGACTGCGTCGAAGTCGCCGACAACTTCCTGATAACACGCGGGATCGGTGAAATCGACGTCGCTCCGCCCTGTAAACCACACTTCATAGTCGTCAATGGTCACTGATTCCTGCAAAGTGGCTAGTCCCGCTTTGTCACCCGCTGAGAGCGCTGCAAGTTTGGTCCTAATGTGCGAGTTTGGGCGAAAAATCAGGTTGTATGTGGCCTTGTTGACAGCGCTGCCGGAAATAATTGCGCCATGATGGACAAATAACGACTGAATTGCTTCATCCGTGCTGATGTCATCAAATTCCAGGCTGATGATGATCCAGTGCCCCTTCCATGAGGTCTTTCTCCTGAAAAAATCGCCCTCGGAGAGTTCGTGTGCTGCCCTGTAAATATTGGAGTCAAGGAGCAGTCTGATGGCTCTGAACAGATTGCTCTTTCCAGAACCATTTTCCCCGATGATAGTGTTAACGCCCGGTTTGAGGACGAATTTTGCGAATTCAAAATTCCGGTAGTTGACGAGGGAAACCTTAGAGAGGTGCATACATGCAGTCCTTGGCAAGCGAATCGCAAAACTCGACAGTAGCAGATCGCCAATTGCTTGCCATTCACATTCCGTTCGCGTTACACGCCAGCCTTCTCTATTCATAGATGTGCTGCATGCTGGGCCGAGGAGTTCGCACTCTGTGGCATGGATTGCAGTGAATGGTCCCGGATTCATAGGAACCTTAGAATGACTGCTTATGGCCCAGAGTGTGTAAAAACGCTTCGCCAAAATTGAAGTGTGCGCGTCTACGTTAAATCTGAAATTTATCGGCACGTCAGCAGATGTGGATTTCGTGTAGAAGAACGATTTTCAGTCCGGTTTTGAGTACCTATCGCGCTCAAAAACGTTTTTACACAGCCTCGGCCGTCTGCTGCCTGTCGCCACGGCAGCTTTTGGCGGATTTCTGCCTATTCTCTACGAAAAAGATGATTGACAACGTTCAAATTCAGGAGGGTTCACCATTCGTATGCGGCTCTGAATTACTTACAGACCGACAATGTGCTCACATCTAAAAAATCCCGAATTCGATTCCACCGAACGCTATAACTAGCTGATTTATTTATAGTTACTAGTTGGGGTACGCCGAATTTTCCAGCGAACTCCAGACGCCCGCAAAACCTAGTCTCGCCGAAACATACCGTTCGTCTGGTGCCGCACCATACAAAACAAAGCCCTCGCAGCAATGCGAGGGCTTTGTTGTTTCTGGCATCTAGAGAAACAGCCCTTGTAGATACCGTCTTACCCCTCCCCTGCGCCAAATCTACTTGCACACTGCCCCATCACAATTTCACTTAAGCACTAAGCAGTTAGCTGCTTAATCCAGTCAAGACTCGCTACAGTAGAACCGGAAGGACGGTATTCACACCCGATCCATCCTGTGTAGCCACGCTGCTCCAGCGCCGCGAACAAGGCTGCAAAGTCGATGCTCCCCGTTCCCGGCTCGTGACGCCCCGGGCAGTCGGCAATTTGCACATGGACGGTTCTGTCATAAAACCGAGCCAGAACATCTGCTGCGTCTCCGGTCAGAAGCTGGGCATGGTAAAGATCAAGAATCAGCCCAACACTCGGGAAGGTCTCCAGCATCTGTTGCGCCTTGCTGAAGTCAGACATGTAATAGCCCGGCATCTCCTGCGTACAAATTACTTCGATAAGCGGCCGCAACCCCTGATCCTCGAAGTACTTGACGGCATACTCCAGGTTGCCCCCGAAGATACGCCCTGCGTCATCCTGCGTCGTAACGCCAGACATAATGTGGACATCCGAACATGCCAGCGCTTTTGCATATCTGGCAGCCTGGGGCAACCCGTTGCGAAACTCTTCTTCCTTGCCCTGCAAGGCAGCGATGCCTTTGGTAACGCCAGCCGGTGCGGCGAACTGAATCAACGGCAGACTGTATTGAGCCAGATGGTCGGCCAGGAGATTGGCATCGAATTCATAGGGTGATGGGAACTCTACCGCCCGAAAACCAGCTGCAGCGGCGGCTTCGATGCGTTGCAGAAAAGGCAATTCATTGAATTGGAAACCGAGATGAGCATTGAACTTGAGCATTGGGTAAACATCCATCCTGGGAAGAAAATCATCAGCCTGGAGCATCCTTCGCAGCTCCAGCGCTGCACTATAGGTTGATGTTGTCAGCATGCTCAAATCGTGCGGGTCTTTTTTGCTCAAACCTGGGATATGACGATTTCCATTTAGGAAAATAACGTTGTCCCTTTTCCACTTCTCAGAGGCCATTGCTCCCGGATGCCGCTCCTGCCTCGGGCCCTTTGCCGAGAAAAGGGGCGGTCTCCACTTCCAGCATCAGCAACACCATTTCCGTCAACTCGGCGTCGGACTTCTGTCCGGCATAGAGGTCATGGAGTGCTTTGGCGAAGGGGATGCGCAGGTCTTGGTTTTCTTCGCGGGCGGTATCGCTGTATTGCATTAGTTCGCTGATGGCTCGCAATACAGCCGCTTGCCACCGAGCGGTGGTCCTGGGACCATCGCTGGTGATTGCAATCAACTTATCCTTCGTCAGCTGGCGAAGGGCAGGTTCTCGCAACGGCTTACGCGGCTTTGGGTTGCGAGTGATCTTTGACATACCGGACGATACTCAGCGTTTCCTGCCGGAACTGCTCGTAGTCGATCTGCTGGGCGTTAATAAAGGTGCTGCCCATCATGGTCAGCGAGCCCATAAAGCTGGCTTCGGAAATTTCCTCGTCGCTCGCGCCAAACAAGCGCGCGGCTTCGGTATGGAACAGGGCGCAATACTTGCAACGGGTCGCCCCGGACACCGCCAGACCTATCAACTCCTTGTACTTATTAGGAATCTTGGTATCTGCCAGCCAGAAATCCCGAGCTACACCCCAGAATCCGATCGCTCCGCCTTCCGGCATCTGCTTGATCCACTCCGGTACCAGACCCAGGGTCTGTTCAATTTCCTGATAGGTATCACGAATGGCCATTTGACACCTCCTAGCCTCTGTAGAGAGATCTGCTACAGAGATATAACTAGTTTAGTTCCCTGGCGGCCATGCCAGAGCCGGCAGCATCACGACTCCAAAAATGAATTCTTAAATATCGTAGAAACAACAGGATGGATTTAGTTTTTTTGGGAGTAATAACGTACCACTAAGTACTTGGGGTTATAGAACTTGGCGGATTGGCTCGGGGGAAGATACAGAGGGCGTGGTGATTTAATTCCTCGACGTTACCTGAGCACATACAAAACAAAGCCCTCACAGAAATGCGAGGGCTTTGTTGTTTTTGAGGTTTGGAGTCACAGGTCTTAGTGACCCGCACTCTGCCCACCATCAACATGCAGAATTTCCCCGGTGACAAAGTTGGCGCTGTCCAGATACACAACGGCCTGAGCAATATCACTGATCTCGCCCATATGCCCAACCGGGTGCAGATTCCCCAGCGCTTCATGAGTTTCCTCTCCGTGCATCGGCGTTTTGATGATGCCAGGGCTAACCGCGTTCACCCGAATCCCGCGCTTGGCGTACTCGATGGCCAGGGATTTGGTCGCCGCGTTCAAGCCACCTTTGGTCAACGAAGCCAGTACCGACGGCACACCGTCAATGGCGTGGTCCACCAAGCTGGTGGTGATATTGACGACATGGCCTTTGCCCTGCTTCTCCATCTCGGTGATCGCGAGTTGGGTGATGTAGAAGAAACCATTCAGGTTCACCGACAGCACCGCGGCATAGTCTTCAGGGGTGTAGGCGGTGAACGGCTTGGCGACGAAGATCCCGGCGTTGTTGACCAGAGTGTCGATGCGACCAAAACGTGCGATCGCTTCACGAATGACTTGCCGAGCGACTGCCGGGTCGCCGATGTCGCCCGCTACGGTGAGGATGTCCGGGTCGGTGGACGGTTTGATCGAACGCGAGGTGGCGACAACCTTGTAATCGAGATCACGGAAAGCCTTGACCATGCCTGCGCCGAGCCCTTGGGATGCGCCAGTAATAACGATGACTTTTTTCGAATTGCTCATGGTGAACCTCTACTCATAAATAATGGTTTTAAAAAGTGATTAATCAGGCTTCAACGGGCGCCTGCGCCATTTGTCTCAACATCTGTTCGTAGTACTCGACCGATTGCGAACCGGACACCAGGTGACGACCGTTCAGCACCATGGCCGGTACCGAATTGATGCCGCGCTCGCGGTAAAACACTTCAAGCTCACGCACTTCCTGGGCAAACGCTCCGGACACCAACGCCTCATGCGCACTCGCCGCATCCAATCCCACTTGCGCCGCCAGTCGAACCAGCGTCTCGCGATCGTTCGGGTTCTGGCCGTCGGTGAAATAAGCAAGCAGCAAGGCTTTCTTGAGTGCGACCTGCCGCCCTTCCTGCAACGCCCACAACAGCAATCGATGAGCATCGAAGGTGTTATGGAAGTGGGTGCGCTTCTCCAGATCGAACTTGAACCCGATGGCCTCACCACGAGCGATCTGCATCGCTTTACCGGCGGCGACGTCCTCGGCGCTGCGCCCGTACTTGCGCATCAAGTGCTCGACTGCGTTCTCGCCTGCCGCCGGCATGTCCGGGTTCAACTCGAAAGGCTTGAAGGTCAGCTCGACCGAGACTTCACCTGCCACGTTCTCGATCGCTTGCTCCAGCGCCGTCGCGCCCAAGGCGCACCACGGGCACACCACATCGGAAACGAAATCAATGGTGACGGAGGCGGTCATGACTGCCGCTCCGCCTCAGCCAGTTGCTTGCGGTACTGGGTGGTGGTGATACCGGCATAGCCCCAGTTATCGGTGTCGACTTCCTCGATCACGATGTGGGTCAGGTCCGGGCGTTTGTTGAGGACGCGTTCCAGGGTTTCAGTGATTTCAGCGATCACCTGGGCTTTCTGCTCTGAGGTAACGCCATCGCGGGTAATGCGTACGCTGACAAAAGGCATGATGAGTCTCCAGTGACCTGCCCTTCGGGATGAATGGGTAGGTGGTGTGGAGATCAATGTAAGAGGTTGGTTTGGGGGGATAAAGGTGGGGGCGGGAACATCATTAGTTACGTGGCGTAATGACTACGTCGATTTTGATTTGAGACGCCACCGGAAATATGGCCTAACCGTAAGGCTCATCGACAGCGGTCAAAGGGCTTCAATCCGCGCTGACAAACCTCCTCGTATTTTCGAAGAACATGCACCGCAGCCAGTGGCCGCTAATTTTGCCGGTGATCGACAAGCACAAAAAATGTTTGCATAAAAAATGATCAATCGGCTAACCTCTACTTATCGAAAATTTTAGATATTTCCTGAAATAGGGTAAATGCTAATGGCACTTCAATTCTTCGATAGCCCGTTCCATGTCACGCACGACGAGGAAGTCGCCAGCAAAATGGCGTTGAAAATGGAGCTATCAATATTCATTACTGACTGCATCAAAAAATTGGGCCTCAAACAGAGTGAAGCTGCGATCAGGTTAAACGTGACCCAATCGCGTATCTCCGAGCTAACCACTGGCAAAATCGAGAAATTCACGATTGATGCAATGATGGACATGTTGGATAAACTCGGCTTTCGCACCACTTTTGCGCTGCCATCAAACGATACCGACGCCTTACCTCAGATCATCATTTCAAAAACTCACGCCTGCTAGACGTTGTAACCCATCTTTCGTAGCTCCCTTTTCAATTCCTTCAACCGATCTTGCGCAACAGCCATTGCGTGACGATCGGTTCCGTTCGTCGTTTTCACAAACGAATGAAGGACGAAAATGGTGTCCGCATACTTCACTATGTAGATGCATCGGTATGCCGGGCTACCATTGATAATCAACTCAATAGCCCCTGCGCCTATGGAACTCAGCTGCTTAATTGCCAGCTCCGGATCTCCACTGTACTGCACACGCATCAGGTCTTTCCCGAACTCATCCTGGACCCAGTTCGGTAAGCCCTTGTACTCACGTGTTGCAGCCTCACTTACAAATGCAAATCTCTTCAAATGATGGATTCCTACCTGAAACAGTGGATGCCCTCCGAACGCCTCAGTAGACGATTTAGAGGGTGCTGTTTAGTAGTCATCGCAGACTATTTCCGCAGTAGGACTTAGCCCCTTTTGATGTAGTCCGTTTGGTTACGTGTCACCGCGGACCAAATGTTGGCAACACGTGTTATCAAAATCGAATTTTGGCGATATTTACACGCTTAACGACATGGAAAGCCCCGAATCAATCGGGGCTTGTTGCGTTTCACCGGGCTTCACATCTCACTAACTTCAAACACAAACGAAATCTTCCTGCTGCTCGCACTCCACACATACCGAATATGCTTCCCCTGCTTGGGAATGGACACGGCTGGCGGCCGAAAGGCGGCAACACATTCATGCCCAGGCAATCGAACGCTGTTGTAGAGCAATCCCCAGGACAACGTTTCGCGCAGTTGCCTGGCAAAGGCCTGGGCCGGACCGTAGGCGTTGGGATCCGGGTCGTGCAGGTGTGGGTAGTCGGCGCGGATGTCGTGCAGAGGTTTGACCACCCGGTTGACGTAGGTACGCATGGTCAACTCAAGATCCGGTTCGTTGGTCGCGGCGAGGAAGCGTTCCTGGTGATAGCTCGTCTCGGCGATGGCCGCTGCCTGGCTGCTGGCGGCGTAGTAGACGCCGAAGGTGCCGTCGGTGAAGCGGCTGGTTTTACCGATGTGGGTAAACGCGGCCATCACCGGTGTGGAGCCGGGGCCGGAGATGCGGTCTTCGGGGCGCACTCGGGAGAGCACACCGGCTTCTTCCATCAGCCGATCGTTGGTCAGGGCTTCCAACGCGTAGGCAGTGGGCAGGTCTTCGGGGTCGAGGACGTCTTCGAACAACGAGATCGGCGGGAAGCAGCTGTTGACGATCCGATAGGCCCGCGGCCACTGCGGGTCGGCCAGTTCCGGCGCCATCAACCGCGTACCCCGTCGAGGTAGCGGCGCACATCAGCGATGTCGACCACGCGACCGGCCAGCATGTAGCTCAATGCCGACTGGCCATTGAACGGTGCGGCGGTGTTGGGGCTGCTGACCCATGTATAGGCACGTTCGCGACTGTTGCTGAAGATGATGCTCAGCGCTTTGTGGATACCCATCAAATACGAGATGCGCTCCAGGGTGTCGTGGGGCAGGCGCACGTTGGGTGGCAGGTGTTTGTATTTGTAGAAAGTCGTATTACCGACTTTGCCCAGGAGTGTGCGTTGTTGCTCGGCGGTACAGCCCCAGCGATCCATGAGGTTGAAGAAAAACTTCAGCGCGACTCGACCGGCTTCGGGGGAGTCGAGTTGTTGCTGTGGGCTGAGGACAGTGGATGAGGCAGGCATGGGAATAGCCTCCTTGGATATGATGTCTTGATCTCAGACTAGTACAGATACGAACAAATATGAATTTTTAATTCGCAAACGTATTGATCTATTCCCCCGTCGAAAAGAGCGTTCACGCCAGCTTTTCCGCAGCCTGAAAAGATGCCGACACACGGTCCGACACACACGTTGACACGCACACTATAGGGGCAGAGAATTTAATCGAGAGCGCGAAACCGACTGCCTCCAAGTGGCAATAGTCGGCGGAGGGACCTCGTTGATGACTTGGAAATCGACGCCTGGTGAGACCTCTTCTCCCCTGCTTGAGGGAGCACAATATCAAGCACCTTTTCATGAAAGCAGCCTGATCAGGCTGCTTTTTTTTGCCTTGTGAAAAGGCTTCGCCGATAAACAAACACCCAAAAACGCCCACACCTCCCCCATCCGGGCCACTTTCTTGACCCCGATCACCTCCCCCCCAACAAAAATCTCGATCCTGTGCAAGCCTCCAGCCATCGGACGCGGAATCATTTCGCTACTAAACTCGGGACAAGCATGCTCTGGTGCAGGATCATAGCCAGCACGCGACCCACGCCCATCGGGCGGCAAGGTACACAACAATAGCCAGCCCACTTTAGAGGGCATTACCCAAATGGATAGCAGAACCTTACGCAACCTCATGCGCATCGTGCAGACCGGCTCATTGTCGGCGGCGGCAGAGCATTCCTTTTTGACCGTGCAGGCATTGGCCGCGCAGTTGAACAAGGTCGAAGAGCAGTTCGGTTTTCGGTTGTTTCGTCGCTCCAACAAGGGGCTGACCCTGACCACACAGGGCACGGAGCTCACGCCCTACATGGACAAAGTGTTGGTCGCCACGCGGCAGCTGGAAGAGAAAGTCGCCGCGCTCAAGGTGCCCGGGCAGCGCACACTCAAGGTTGCGCTTAACACCACGCTCTCGGCCGACTTCAACCGGCGAATGATCGGACGCCTCATCGAGGTGTTTCCTGATTATCAGCTGGAATTCAGCTACGCCGAGTCGATGGAAAACCTCAGCAAGTTGAAGAATGAGGACTTCGACCTAGCCGTACTGATCGGGCCGCAACAGCCGGGGTTGCCCAGCATTGCCCTGCCCGATGTGCAGGTGCAGGTGGTCGGTGCTCATTGCGGTCAGGAAAACGACCCGCTGGTGCTGCTTGGCAATAAGTTTCAGGTTCGGCCGGCCGACGATTGTCCGTATTCCCACAGCTTCTTGCGCTTTCTCGACGCCGGCCTTGGCAACTACGAGTCAGGCAAGCGGATGATCTATTCCTGCAGTGAAACCCTGACCCTATCGTTGATCACGCAAATGGACGGCTTGGGCATGGTTTCCCGTGAGGCAGCCCTGCGTAACGGCCTGACCATTTTCCCGGGTTTCGAGGATTCCCTGGAAGTGCGGTTGGCGATCAATAATCCCGAGTTGTCGGGCCAGGCCTTGAACGATGTGGTCGATCTGCCGCTACATGAACGAGCCGAGCGCAATGTACGCAGCCGTTCCCACCGCAACGGAGAGAAAGAGGTTTTTGCTGAAATACGCACATAACAACGTCGGAATGGCTGCATAAAATTCCGGGCGATCGAGCTGCACATGCTGATCCTTGATCAACAGGGGCGTGAGGCTGATGGCAGCCACGATCGCCACCGGCAGGTATTCCAGCGCGCGGGCAACCAGGGGTGGCCAATGGTCGGTGTTCACCTGCAGCGGCAACGCGCGCGGCAGGAATGTCACCGCCATCATCAGCGCGACGACCAGGATCAGGAACGTTTGGTCAGGCATACACCCACTCCGCAGCCCACGAATGTGGCGATGAATACGTTGAAGGGTGAGTTGCCGATCAGGCTCAGCGCCCCCATGCAGGCGACCGCGGCCAGTGCGGCGATCAGTTTGTTGCGGGTGTTGCAGAGCGATACCAGCACGTAGAGCATCATCGCGGTCAGCGCATAGTCGAGCTGATATTTGATCAGGTGCGCCGCGTACTGCGCGCAGATCGCCCCCAGCAAACCGCCGAGTACCCACGAGGTGTGGCAATACAGATTGAAGCCGATCAGGTAACGCACATTGACCGGTGTGCCCTTGCCCAGTTTGACGCTGTGGAAGGCGAACGACTCATCGGTCAGCCCACCGGCATAACACCAGCGCTCCAGACGACTGAGCCCCAGCGCTTGCAGGGCCTTGGCCATATAGACCGACATCAGCATGTGCCGCGCATTGATCAGAAACGTGGTGAGGATGATGGTGGTCAGCGACGCGCCGCTGGAGATCAGCGCCAGGGCGGCGAACTGCGAGGCGCCAGCGTAGACGAACAGGCACATCGCGACCGGCAGCCACACGGGCAACCCGGCATTGACGGCCATCAAACCGAACACAAACGACACCGTGAAGTAGCCCGCAACAACCGGGCTGGCTTCAGCAAACGTGCGCGAGGGCTGGGGGTCGACCATCAGCGGCTGGCTGCTGGACGTCTCATTCATAGGTCCCTCTCAAAGGTAGTTTCGCCGCGCGGCTCACAAAAGCCCTGGGCACTCCAAAAACGTTTGCCGGCGAGGTTAGCATCGTCGACAAACAGGAACATCCGCAGCACACCCACCCGTTTCATGTCCGCCGAGGCTGCTTCCACCAGGCGCTGACCGACACCCTGGCTGCGATACAACTGGCTCACCGCCAGGTGATTGATGGTGCCACGACTACCAAGCATGCCGCCCAACACCGCGCCGACCACTTCGCCGTTAACATCGAGCGCAAGGAACGCGGTGGTGGTTTTCTGCACCAACACACCGCGCAGGCACTTGGCGTCCTGCCATTCACAGAACGACACTTCTTCGAATTGTCGAAAGAAGCGCTCAAGGCGTTGGGCATCCTTGGCCATCGCGCGCCACAGCATCACCGGTGCAGGGCACTCGGCGATGTTTATCATGGGGTCGAACTGTTCAGCGAACAATGTCGAAAGCGGTCCCGGGCCGCGAGAAGGAAATGGCCAGAATCTGCCGATAGGCCATTTCGTGAGCATGGATGTTGCGTGCCGGGGTCACGTAGTGACGCATGTCGCGATCGAGGAAGTAGGTGGTGTCGAGGATTTCCAGATAGGTCGTTGCCGCCAACTGTTCCTCTTGGGCCGAATACAAACGGCTCTCCGCCCCGTCCACATTGTTGCGCCCCCAGAAATGCACACCACTGAACGGATAACCGTCGCAGTGAATACCTTCCGGGGTAATTTCCAGTTGCTTGCCCGGCTTGATCTCGATGCGGATCTGATGAATCTGGCATTGCCAGATTTCGTCGTGCAGTTCCGGCGGCAATACGTGTTTGTACACCTCGAAATCCGTATCGATGAGGCTGCGCATCACCGGCGAATTAATGACCTCATTAGAGAAGTCCTGGAAGTGCCGCTCCAGTCCACCGACATAGCTGTTGTTGGCCTTCGATTGCACGTAGGCGCGGTGTTCCAATTGCTTCAAGTCACGGGTGACCGGGTTGTATTCAAAATCGCTGTAGCGACGAAAACGCATGCCCGCATCGGCCTGGCCGTAATAACTGTCCGGCTCCATGTTTTCCCAACTTTTGGTCAATCTGACGAAGTCGGAAAAATGACCGAAGAGATTGAAGTCGGCTCCCTGGACGTTGACATACTTGTCGCGCCGTAGCGATTCGCCAACTTCTCTGTTCAACACGATCATTACTAGGTCTCCGCTGCATTAAGCGGCCTAATCTAGTAGGTGCCGGATTGACGGCCCATGAGAAAGAATTTCAGGCATATCAAGCGTTGCTTGAAACGCAGGATGAAGTTGCTTCAATTCGACTTTTTACGATCGAAAACAGCCGTTTTCGGTGCTTTTTTACGGTCATGAGGCGAAAAAAACCCCGAACCAGTCGGGGCTTTTATCGAGTCTGGGCAACTCAGCCGATCATCAGAAGATGTTGATCGGGTAATCCACGAACACGCGCAGCTCGTTGCCGCTGACGTTGTACTCGCTGGATTTCTGCGACACACGCAGGATCGAGCTGCGTACCTTCACGCTCAGGTCTTTGGCCGGGCCACTTTGCACGACGTACTTGAACTGGTTGAAGATCTCGCGCTCGGTGCCGCCTTCGCTGGTGGACGTGGTGATGTTGTCACCACGCACGTAGGCCACGTTGTAGCTCAGGCCCGGAACGCCAAAGGCGCCGAAGTCCAGACCGTAACCCAGCTGCCAGCTGCGTTCGTCTTCGGCGTTGAAGTCGGACCAGTAGGAGTTCGCCAGGTAGATGGTGTTGCCGCCGTCGCCGACGCGGTTTTGGCCGCGCTGATAGCCACCGTAGGCATAACCCAGGTTGCTGTCGCCGGTGCTGCGCTGATGGGCGAGGGTGAACGAGTGCGGGCCGGTGGCGAAGGTGGCTGCCAGGCTCCAGATTTTATTGTCGTCGCCGGTAACACCGTTTTCCCGGACGTAGGAATTGTCCAGTTTGGTGCGGTAGCCGTTGAAGTCCAGGGTCAGGGACTGATCCTTGGCGATCGGGAATACGTAGTTGGCGTTCACGTATTGTTTCTTCAGTACGTCTTCGACGTCGGAAGCGTACAGCGCTGCCTTGAACTGTTCGGTGAACTGGTAGCTACCGCCCAATACGTTGATCGACTTCAAGCCACCACTGTCACGGCCTTCAGCGCTTTTGCGCGATTCGGCGGTGAAGCGACCGGCGTTCAGCTCCAGGCCTTTGATCTCTTTGGAGGTGATCAAAGTGCCGGTATAGCTTTCAGGCAGCAGGCGAGAGTTGTCGTAGTTCAGCACCGGCAGGGCCGGCATCTGGTCACCATAGGTCAGCACTGTGCTGGAGATACGGAATTTGACCGCACCACCGAACTTGGACAGGTCATCCGCCGCGTTGCCGCTGTCGCCCTGCTTGAAGAAGTCGATACCACCAGCGCCGCTGCGGCCTTTGCCGCCGTCCAGACGCAATGCGTACAGACCGAAGGCATCCACACCCACACCGACGGTGCCTTGGGTGAAACCGGACGAGTAAGTACCAATGGCCGCTTGGCCCCACTCGGCTTTGTCCGGGTTGCCGTCTTTATAGTCACGATTGATGTAGGCGTTGCGCAGCAGCACTTTGAGGCTGCTGTCTTCAACAAAACCCTTGGATTCGGCCTGGTCGTTAGCCATGGCCTGTGTGGCGCTCAACATCCCCAGTGCGATCAGGCTGATTCGCTTGTTCAACATGTTATTTTCCTTATTACGGGTTGATACGCTCTGTGCCGAACAGCTGAAATGGCGCTATCGCGCTCTTTTTTCACCGCAAAAACAAAAAGGCCCGCCCACGAAAATTCGCGGCGGGCCTTTTATTGTTTTGTCAGTCATGGCGGTTAGCCACAGGCGTTGGGGCGCATCCTATCTGTGCGTTTAACGATGTGTCAATTTCGTGAATCGTCTGTAAATAGGCGAAAATCGTCTAAGAAATCACTTGTCAGCGATAGCCAATTGCACGGTATGGCTGTCGACGAATTGTTCGAAATGGGTGACTTTTCCATCGGCCAGAGTCCACAAATGCGCGACCCGGGCATTCATCGCACGGCCGCTGGCTTTGTAGACACCGCTGTAATTGCCGTAGGCAAATACCTTGTCGCCCTGAGCGACGTAGTTCTCGACCTTGAACTGAAAATCTTCCCACTCAGTGGCCAGGCGCTTGAAGACGTTTTCGACGATAGCGTCGAAACCGATGTAGGTCCCGGCGCAGGGGAAACCCGCCGCTTCGGTCCAGCGGGCGTCATCGGCCAGCGCCGCCGCAGTGTTGCGCGCGTTCTCCTGGGAGTTGGCGCCTTCGTAGGTGCTTTTGATCAGGCTCAGGTTATCCATGGTGACTCCAGTGAGTTCAATGGGCGCAGCCGTCGAGGCCACAGGTTTGAAACGCGGATGAAGACTCTGTTGCCGCAAGCGACTGGCTCAACCATTGAGCGAAGGCTTGCGGCTTGCCGAGCCAGGGGCCGATATCGACCAGGGTGAACTGGCCTTCCTGTTCCAGTGCGAAGGTCGGGAAGCCCTGGCCGCCGACACGGGCCAAGAGTGCGCGGCTGTCCTTGATATGGCGATCGGTGTCGGCTGCATTAAATGCCTGTTGGAAAGCCTCAGGTTCAAGACCTGTCTGTGCGGCGAGTTCAAGCAAAACAGCCTCGTCAGCGATGCGTCGACCTTCCACGTAATGAGCCGTCTGCAAACGCCCCAGCAACTCCAGTCCGCGCCCGGCGATCTGCTCGGCTGCCAGCACGGCGGCAATCGGCGGCGTGGAATCGAATACCGCCGTCTCATCACGCAGCAACCCCTCGAAATACGCCTCACCAAACGGCTGGCCGGTGTACTCGGCGATGCGTCGGTCGTGAGGCATGACGTAATTGCGCAGTTGTGGCGAAACGGTCTGGCGATTGGCACCGCTCATCATGCCGCCACCGTGGCCGATCACCGGCAACACGGCTTGGGCAGCTTGCACCAAGGGTTTGGCGCCGTAGCACCAACCGCACAATGGGTCGTAAATGTAGTGAAGGATCATGGGAAGACTCCGGTAAAAAAGTAGGAAAACTCAATGCCGGCAGACTAATACTCAGATCGTTTCGGAAAAACGCCGGAATCGATTTCAGTCTGTTTCAAGAATCGGTCAAATGCCCCTCATCTTGCAGGCACCCACTTTTGCGACGGGATTCGAGTAGGAGGCGGCTTCACAGCCGCCGTCCTCTCACACCACCGTACGTACGGTTCCGTATACGGCGGTTCAGGTTATGCGGCTAAGCCGTTTATCGTATCCAGTATCGAGACCAACCCAAGTCGATCCCACAGCTTCTTCGGTAGTGCCTGATTCACATGAGGCGCCCCCGAGTTCCACCATGGGCCGCGACCATTGAAGGCTGATTTGCTGGCGCGTGCTTCGCCAAGCCCCAAGCGCATCAAGTTGCGCGCCCTTGTTGAGGGCTGCTTCCATTGGCGCCAGATGACACAGCGAAGTTTATGCCGCACCCAGCCGTCCAGCTCCTCCAGTGGCCGCTTGCTCTGACTGAGCTTGAAGTAGCCAGCCCAACCACGCAGTACGGGGTTTATTCGCTCGATAATTGCTGCCATCTTGCAGCCCCGCGCTCCACGCAGCAGGTTTCTGAGCCGGTCGCGCAAGCGACCCAGACTCATCGGCGCCACTCTCAGCCTCGGCCGTTGGTGCGAGCTCATCCCATAACCCAGATAGTCGCAGACCCAAGGCCGTGCCACGCGGCTCTTTTCTCGATTCAGCGCCAGTTTCAAACGCTGCTTCAAGAACCGCTCGACGCTGGCCATCACTCGCTCGCCAGCACGACGACTACGCACATAAATGTTTGCGTCGTCGGTATAACGCACGAAACGATGGCCCCGCCGTTCCAGCTCGCGGTCGAGTTCGTTGAGCAGAATATTTGACAGCAACGGCGAGAGCGGGCCGCCTTGCGGCGTCCCTTCCTGCCGTCGGCTGGCGACCCCGCCCGACATCACTCCGGCCTCGAGATAGCGACGAATCAGCCTGAGTGCCCGCGTGTCTTCAACTTGACGCTGCACATAGGCCATCAATACGTCGTGGTTGACCCGATCAAAGAACTTCTCCAGATCGAGTTCCACGCACCAGCGGTGACCCGCCACCACATGGACACGGGCTGTTTCGATGGCTTGGTGGGCGCTTCTGCCGGGACGAAAGCCGTAGCTGTAGTCCGAGAACAGTGGGTCAAAGATCGGCGTTAGCTGTTGCAGCAAGGCCTGTTGGATCAAGCGATCCACGACGCAAGGGATGCCCAGTTGTCGTGTCCCGCCTTGGGGGTTTGGGGATGTCGACGGCGCGTACACCTTGCGGGTGATACTCGCCAGCCAGCAACCGAGCCTTAAGGATCGGCCAATACTGTTTCACGTAGTCCGCCAACTGATCGACCGTCATGCCATCGGCACCCGGCGCGCCCTTGTTACTGACCACGCGTTGATACGCACGCCTAAGGTTGGCCGGTGCAAGCACCCGCGCCATCAGCGTGTCCGACTCCGCGTTCGTCCACGTCACAGACGCCGCCGATACCTGTGCGCTGTCAGCCGCCATCCTCGGATTCTGTCCGGGATTCGGAGTAACAGTCTTCTCTGGGAGAAATTTCTGCATTTCGGTATTCAACGAGACTCTGACGCCTACTGGCGGCATAACCTGTTCAGCCCTTGGTGACGGGGTTATTCGTCACTTACTACGGCCTCGGCTGACTTCTGCACGCTCATCCCGTCGCCTCTCGACGCCCGGTAGCACACTGGCAAACGCACAGATCTCCCAGGGTAATTCGCGCGACCTTCCTGCTTATGCCTGTCAGATCTACGTCGTAGCGCTCCGTGCAAGTATTGGGCTTTGACGATTATGGCCGTCTTACCCCGCTACGCCGCCTCATCCGCTTCCTGTTCGTCAGGCCAGCATTTTGCCTCGGGCTTCCTTCAGATTCGCAGTCGCCCGCGACACCCTTGCCTTCGGCTAACACTTCCCCTTGCCGGGTGTGTAGAGGACTTGCACCTCCAAGTCACCAGCGCGGCCACCACAGCCAAGCTGGTTGCGCTTGCGCGCAACGCGCCATGCCTGGCGCACCATAAAAAAAAAGCGCCGCCTTCCCGGCAGCGCTTTTATCAATCCGTTGTTTTTCTTCTTATCCTTCCATCACATCCCACAATGCTTCCAGTTCCGCCTCGCTGAATAAACCAGCGGGGTAGCGCTCGATCATCATCCGGCGCGGATCAGGTTCCCTGATCTGACGCGTTCCATTGGACTTCAACCACTGCGCCAGAACCTGGAGCGATTCGCTGTTAACTGCCAGGGGATGCAGTGCCCGCTCGCTCACTACGTTCATTTCGGCGTTCATCTCAGCGCTCTCTCCCGGATTGTGAGCGGCTAACTTATCCAAGGTTTATGACAGAACATCGAAGTTCTCTCCCACCCCATGTTGCCCCAGCGAAGATACAAGAGCTGTGCCAATGTTTTCGAAGTGTCGATATGTGGATACAAAAAAACCCGCAGTCCTGATGGGCTGCGGGTTTTCTGTCTACCAACAAGGATAAACCTTTGCTCAATCGATTTTTCAATCAACTCAAGCTGTTACGACCTCACTCACTCATCCCTTGTGCGGTGCGGGCTGTTGCTGGGTAAGGCAATGGATGTTACCGCCCCCCAGTAACAGTTCCCGACCAGGCACCATGACCACTTCGTGCTGCGGGAACACGCTCTGCAAAATCTCTTTGGCCGGACCGTCCAATGGGTCGTCGAAGCTCGGCGCGATGATGCCGCCGTTGACGATCAGGAAGTTCACATAAGAGCCGGCCAGACGAACAGTCGGATTACGCTCCTGAGTGCCGTCCACCGGGTCCACACCTGCGCACTCTTCTTCGGTCGCATACAGCGGCCCCGGAATCGGCATTTTGTGCACCGTGAATGGGCGCCCCTTGGCATCAGTGCTGTTTTGCAGCACGTTCATGGCCGCCTGGCAGCGCGGGAAGTTCGGGTCCTGCGGGTCGTCGGTCCAGGCCAGTAACACTTCGCCTGGACGCACGTAGCAGCAGAAGTTATCCACATGGCCGTCGGTTTCGTCGTTGAACAAACCGTCCGGCAGCCAGATGATCTTATCCACAGCCAGATTGGCGCTGAGCACCGCTTCGATTTGCTCACGGTTCATGTGCGGGTTGCGATTGCGGTTGAGCAGGCATTCTTCGGTGGTGATCAGGGTGCCTTCGCCATCGACATGAATCGAGCCGCCTTCGAGCACAAAACCCTCGGTGCGGTAGCGCGGGCTGCGCTCGATTTCGAGGATCTTGCCCGCCACCTGCGAGTCACGGTTCCACGGCGAATACAAACCACCGTCGAAACCGCCCCAGGCATTGAAGTCCCAATCCACGCCACGGACTTCGCCGCTGTTATTGATGACGAACGTCGGGCCGGTATCCCGAACCCAGGCGTCATCGCTGGACATCTCCACCACACGAATATTCGGCACGTCGAGACGGGCGCGGGCATTTTCGTACTGGCCAGCGGAGACCGCCACGGTCACCGGTTCGAAACGCGCGATGGCCTTGGCCACTGCGATGTGCGCGGCTTGCGCCGGTTTGCCACCCAGGCGCCAGTTGTCCGGACGCTCGGGCCAGACCATCCAGGTCTGGGTTTGGGGTGCCCACTCGGCGGGCATGTAAAAGCCATCGGCGCGAGGGGTGCTGTTCAAAGTGGTCATGGCTTCAGGACTCCAGGGAACCGTCGAGGGTTTTGATCGCGCCGTACAGGTTCGGACGACGGTCACGGAACGAACCCCAGGCGCTGCGAATGTGCTCCAGCTCATCGAGGTCGAAGCTGTGAACCAGAATGCCTTCTTCGGTTTTGTTCAGCTCTTGGACTTTCTCGCCAAACTGGTTGGCGATGAACGACGAGCCGTAGAAGGTAATGTCGTAGCCGTCCTGCTCTTCGTTACCGATACGGTTGCTGGCAATCAGCGGCATCAGGTTGGCACCGGCATGGCCTTGCTGCACGCGCTGCCAGTGGTCGCGGGACGAAATGGTCTTGTCGTGTGGCTCGCTGCCGATGGCGGTCGGGTAGAACAGGATTT
Source organism: Pseudomonas sp. GW822-FHT02G04 (assembly GCF_058802085.1). Taxonomy (NCBI): domain Bacteria; kingdom Pseudomonadati; phylum Pseudomonadota; class Gammaproteobacteria; order Pseudomonadales; family Pseudomonadaceae; genus Pseudomonas; species Pseudomonas sp. GW822-FHT02G04. The sequence continues at coordinate 41,198 of NZ_JBXANU010000034.1, read as the reverse complement.
CCGCGCCTTGCAGCGCCATGCTGCGGGCACACTCAGGGAACCACTGATCCCAGCAGATGCCCACGCCGATTTTCGCGTAACGGGTATTCCAGACTTTGAAACCGGTATCGCCTGGATTGAAGTAGTACTTTTCGTGGTAGCCAGGGCCATCCGGGATGTGGCTTTTACGATAAATCCCGAGGTTGCTGCCGTCGGCATCGATGATCGCGATGCTGTTGAAACGCGCGCGACCGGCCAATTCGTAGAAGCTGATCGGCAGCACCACTTGCAGTTCCTTGGCGACTTTCTGGAAGTGCTTGATGGCAACGTTGTCTTCTACCGTCGTGGCCAGTTGCAGGTAGTCCGGGTTCGGCTTCTGGCAGAAGTACGGAGCCTCGAACAGTTCCTGGATCAGGATGATTTGCGCACCTTTGGCCGCTGCCTCACGGACCAGCTTCTCAGCGGTCTCGATGTTGGCTTCAAGGTCCCAGGAACAAGCCATCTGGGTGGCGGCGACGGTAACGATACGACTCATGAATCATCTCCTGGGCAAGTGCTTGAGGGTCAGTGTGGCATCGACCGATGACAGAACGGGAATCACCGGGCGTGGTTCGTCCACACCGTGGGCAGTGGCGACTTTATAGCCGATAAAAATCGGCTTTAAAAGCAATAAATATCCACTACCTAGAAATAACCTCAAAAAATTCCCGATAACAATCGGCATTTTCAATCTCTACGAGCTGCCTACAAACCTTCGCCCAGCACCTTCGACAGCATGTCCACAAAGAAGTCCACACTCTGCCGCGACGTGACCATCGGCGGTTTGATCTTGAGGATGTTCAGGTAATCACCCGTCGGCTGCATGAAAATCCCCAACTCACGAAGCCGATCGCACAGCGCCGTGGTTTCTTCTGTTGCCGGTTCAAGGGTTTCGCGATTGCGGACCAACTCCACGCCCAGATAGAAGCCGGAACCATGCACTGCCCCCACCAACGGATGCCGGTCGATCAAGGCTTCAAGACGTTCCTTGAAGTACCCGCCCACGACCTGGGCGTTTTCCCAGAGTTTTTCTTCTTCCATCACATCCAGCACCGCCATGCCGATCCGGCAACTGACCGGGCTGCCGCCAGCGGACGAGAAGAAATAACCCTCGGCCTCCAGCGCTTCGGCGATCTCCCGACGAGTAATGACAGCACCCAACGGCTGGCCATTACCCATGCCTTTAGCCATGGTGATGATGTCAGGCACCACGCCCTGCTCTTCGAAACCCCAGAAAAATTTACCCATGCGGCCGTAACCGACCTGCACCTCATCGGCGATGCACACCCCGCCCTGAGCACGGACCAGCGCATAGACCTGCTTCAAATAGCCCGGCGGTAGCGAGATGCCACCGGCATTGCCGTACACCGGCTCGCAGATGAAACCGGCGAGTTGGCGTTTCTGCCCGGCGATTTTCGCCAGGTTGTGTTCGACGCTGCGCACGTAGTCCGGCGCGCTGTCCGGGCCACGGAATTCGCCGCGATAGGTGTTCGGCGCAGTCACCGGGTGCACCCAATCGGGACGGCTGCTCAAGGCCTTGGGGTTGTCGGCAATCGAAGTCGAGACCGCATCCGCCGCCACCGACCAGCCGTGATACGCCTCCAGCACACTGAGCATGTCGCGACCGCCGCTGTAGGCCCAGGCCAGGCGAATCGCCAGGTCATTGGCCTCGGTGCCGCTGTTGACCAGGAATACGCGATCCATGTTGTCCGGTGCCAGCTTCAGCAAGCGCTCGGAAAACTCGGCAATCGCTGCGTAGTGAAAACGCGAGTTGGTGTTGAGCAACGACCATTGACGGCCGGCGACGGCGGCCATGCGCGGATGACCGTGACCCAACACCGCAACGTTATTGAGCATGTCGAGGTAGGAGCGGCCCTGCATGTCGATCAGGTGATTGCGCCAGCCACGCTCGATGCGCGGCGGATCGACGTAATAATGCTTCTGGGATCGGGCGAAACTGGCATCGCGGCGGGCCAGCAACGTCTGCGGATCGAGTTCCTCTTGCGCATCACAGGCCAACCCCAACAACGCCGCCGGCGACGGGCACAAAGACTGCCAGGCTGCGGCGCGCGAAGGTGTGCAAAACAACGGTGCGTCGAGCTGAGCACTGCGGCACAACTGTACGATCAACGGTCCGCTGACCGAGCCCAGCACCTGGCCTTTGACCAATGCCGCGCCACTACGCACCGATGGGGTCACACCCCACAACCGGACGCTGAGCTCTGGGCCGTCCAGTTGCAGCAGGCTCTCCCCTTCGATATGGATGACCCCGGCAAAGGGTGCTTCGACCGCCGTGCCGTCAGGCACTTGCAACGCCACATGCAATGGGAAAGTGTCTGGTTCGCTGGCACTGTCCGGTCGGGTTTGGGACAGACGATATTGGCCATATCGACTGGCCGCCAGTCCATGAGTTACGGCGGCTTCCGTCAACAGACGCAGATCGATCCCCTGCTGCTCCCAGTTACCCGCTTCGAAATGCGGGCTGAGGACACCCAGATCGATCAAGGCAAACTCACGCCCCACCAGACTCGGCAACAAGGGCGCAAAGCCTTCGCTGCCAATGCTCGGCAGGCCTTGACCAACCGCGGCAAGAATCGCCGCCTCCATCAACGCCAGCGGCACCGATGTGGCCACGCGGAAAATCTCCCGTTCATGGGCCAGGTTGTCGCGACTGTACTCATTGCCCGGATCGATGCTGACCTGCTGCTCGCCACTCAGCACCAACACCGCCGAGCGCGCAACGATCAGCGGCCAGAGCGCCAGCAGTTCTTCATGTTGCAACGGATTGACCGCGTGATAGGCCCGAACCGCCGGCAAAATGTAGAACGGATCGCCATCGGCATGGTGCAGCAGCGCGGCACAGGTCACCGACAGATCGGTGATCCGCCAGGTTCGGACCAGGTCGCCGAAATCGATGACACCCTGCAACTGCCATTGGCGCTGCGAATCTCGCTGCCAGACCACGTTGTCGTCGGTGATGTCCATGTGAATCGCCTGCACCGGCAGCTTATCCACCAAGGGCTGCAAATGGTGCTCGGCCTGCTCGGCCGCTTCAGCAATCAGCTTGCGTTGCTGATCATCCTTGATCACCGGCAGCAAATGCGCGATCAACGTGTTGGCGTGGCGGGCATCCCATTGAAGGGTGCGCTCAAGGCCAGGATGGTCGAAACCGGCTAGCGCCAGGTCCATCTCGCCGCAGAGCCGACCGAAACCGGCAACCACTGCCTGGTTCAGATGATCGAGATGCGTCAGGGACTGTCCGTCGATGTAGTCGAGCAGACGTACATGCACCGCTTGACCGCCGACCTCCAGGGAGAGCAGGTCTGTACCATTTTTGGCCGGGATCACTCGCGGCACCTGCACGCAGGAATGTTCGGCCAGGTGCTTGAGCCCTGCGTGCTGGGCTTGCAGCTCCAGCGCCGAGTAATCGCCACGGCAGATTTTCAGGACGAAACGCCCCCGCTCGCTGTCGACGCGGTAGTTGAGATCCTGCTGGCTTCCAAGAGCCTGCAACCGTCCGCTCAGCCCGTAATGTTCTTCCAGCAGCTCAAGCGCTTGCGCCGCGGACACTTGCGGGCTGGGCAGACTGGCGCGGTGAATCAACGTGGCGAGCGGCATACAACAACCCCTGAAATTTTATTAGGCGCTTATATCGCCACTGCCGGGGGCGATACACAACCCCCTTCCCTGGTTGGCGCGAATCAAATGCGTGAACAACTCTCTTCACCGACCCACTCGCGCCTGCCGGCACTTTGCGTAAGAATGTCGGCCATCAACGCCTATTGCTGGAGAAACACCATGAATGTAGTCACCACCGACCTGCCCGGTGTTCTGATCATCGAGCCCAAGGTATTTGGTGATGAGCGCGGCTTCTTCTATGAAAGCTTCAACGCCAAGGCTTTCGAAGAAGCAACCGGCCTGAACACCCGATTCGTGCAGGACAACCATTCCCGCTCGCAAAAAGGCGTACTGCGCGGCTTGCATTACCAGCTGCAAAACACTCAGGGCAAACTGGTCCGCGTTACCGCCGGTGAAGTGCTGGACGTGGCCGTGGACATTCGCCGCAGCTCGCCGCATTTCGGCAAATGGGTCGCGGTGCGCCTGTCCGCCGACAACCATCGTCAACTCTGGGTGCCGGAAGGTTTTGCCCATGGTTTCGTGGTGCTGAGCGATTTCGCCGAGTTCCTCTACAAAACCACCGACTACTACACCCCGTCGGCCGAGCGCAGCATTCGCTGGGATGACCCGGATCTGGGCATCGACTGGCAGCTGGACGAAGCACCGCAGCTGTCGGCCAAGGATCAGGCCGCCGCGTTCCTCAAGGACGCTGAAGTCTTTTCCTGAATTGCTGTCTGAATTGTCACCGCCAGCGCGCACTTGATCCAGGGTGCGCAGACTGCGCCCGCAAGCCTAGGCATAATGCGTCTATACCCATAGGCGCTGGATGCTCATGACACCGACTCTCCCCCGCAGACCCCGCTGGCGCAGCCTGGCACTGCTTGCGTTGTGCCTGGCACCCTTGCTGTGGCCGCTGGAGCATCTGGCCGAGCGTTATTACCGCAGCGAGCTGGCCGGGCAAAACCGTCAGACCCTCGACCTCTACGTCGCCAACCTGCTGGGTACCCTGCACCGCTATGAAGTGCTGCCGCAGATTCTCGGCGAGTTGCCCGCCCTGCGAGCGACGTTGGGCGCCCCCGACGAGGGCGTGGTTCAAGGCAATGCCAATCGTCTGTTGAAACACATCAGTGCCCAGACCGGCGCCGAAGTCATGTACCTGATGGACACCACCGGCAAGACACTGGCGGCCTCCAACTGGGACAAGCACGACAGCTTCGTCGGCCGCAATTTTTCTTTCCGTCCTTATTTCAGTGAAGCCATGGCCGGGCGCCTGGGGCGCTTCTTCGGCCTGGGCACCACCTCGGCCAAGCGCGGTTACTTCTTCGCCGCGGCGGTACATGATCGTGAAAAAATCATCGGGGTATTGGTGGTCAAGGTCGACCTCGATCACACCGAAAGCCTCTGGGGCAAAACCCCGGAACAACTGCTGGTCACCGACCACAACGGTGTGGTCATCCTCACGTCGCGGCCAGAATGGCGCTTCCGCTCGACCCGTCCATTGAGTGATGAAGAAAACAAGGCCGTCGCCGCGATTCAACCCTATCCGACCCGCGATCCAAAGCTGTTGAGTCTTGGCCCCAATGCCTGGTTGACCCAAACCCGGCAGATCGAAGAAACCGGCTGGAGCGTCAGTATCCTTGCACCGCGTACCCTGATCGACCGCCCGGTGCGCACAGTCGTGGCCATCGGCGGCGCAACGCTGCTGGTATTAATGCTGCTGCTCGGCCTGATGATGCAACGCCGACGCCATTACCTGGAGCGGATCGCCTTCGAAGCCAAGGCCCGCCAGGAACTGGAAGGCCGGGTCGCCGAACGGACCAGCGACCTCGAGGGCCTCAACCGTCGACTGAAACAGGAAGTGCTGGAGCGCGAACACGCCCAGCAAGAACTGGTACGCGCTCAGGATGATCTGGTGCAGGCCGGCAAGCTCTCGGCGTTGGGGACGATGTCGGCGAGCATCAGCCATGAACTCAACCAACCGCTGGCGGCAATCCGCAGCTACGCGGAAAACGCCGAAGTGCTGCTCGATCATCAGCGCACCGAGGATGCTCGCGGCAACCTCAAGCTGATCAGCGAATTGACCGGGCGCATGGCGTCGATCATCGCCCACCTGCGCGCCTTCGCCCGACGTGATCGCCACGCCCCGGAAAGCGTCGCCCTGCAACCGGCGCTGGACGATGCCCTGGCGTTACTGGCCAAGCGTCGGCGCAGCATGGAAGTCGAGCTGATCCGCGACCTGCCGGCCGCCACCCTGTGGGTCGAAGCCGGAGAAACCCGTCTGCGCCAGGTACTCGGCAATCTGCTGGCCAATGCGCTCGATGCGCTGACGGAAAAAGGCCCGCCGCGTAAACTCTGGTTGAGTGCCCAATCCACCGCCGACGGCGTCAATCTGTACATTCGCGACAACGGCCCCGGGTTCTGCCTGGAAGCGCTGGGTCGTGCCGGCGAGCCCTTCTACACCACCAAGACCCGCACTCAGGGACTTGGGCTGGGGCTGGCGATCTGCGACACCCTGATGCGTGCCTTCGGTGGTGAACTGTCGTTCTCCAACCACAAGGAAGGCGGCGCCCTGATTACCCTGAAGCTGCGCGCAGGCGCGCCGGGTGTGAGCCTGCAACCGTCCGAGGACCGAAGTGCATGACCATCGACAACCGCATCCAGGTCGTGTTGATCGACGACGATCCCCACCTGCGCCAGGCCCTGAGCCAGACCCTGGACCTGGCCGGCCTGAAGATCCTGCCGCTCGCTGAAGCCAAGGGCCTGGCCGGGCAATTGGAACGCGACTGGCCAGGCGTGGTGGTCAGTGACATCCGCATGCCGGGCATGGACGGCCTCGAACTGCTGACCGAACTCCACGCCCAGGATCCGGAACTGCCCGTGCTGCTGATCACCGGCCACGGCGATGTGCCGCTGGCCGTACAAGCCATGCGCGCCGGGGCTTATGACTTTCTGGAAAAACCTTTCGCCAGCGACGCCCTGCTCGACAGCGTACGTCGCGCCCTGGCCCTGCGCCGTCTGGTGCTGGACAACCGCAGCCTGCGTCTGGCCCTCAGTGATCGCAACGAACTGAGCGCCCGACTGGTCGGGCAATCGGCGCCGATGCTGCGCCTGCGCGAGCAGATCGGGGCACTGGCGGCGACCAAGGCCGACGTGCTGATCCTCGGCGAAACCGGTGCGGGCAAAGAAGTGGTGGCCCGCGCGCTGCACGACTTGTCGAGTCGGCGTAACGGCCCGTTCGTGGCAATCAACGCCGGAGCCCTGGCCGAGTCGGTGGTGGAAAGCGAGCTGTTCGGTCACGAACCCGGCGCGTTTACCGGTGCGCAGAAGCGCCGCATCGGCAAGTTCGAATTCGCCAACGGCGGCACGTTGTTCCTCGATGAAATCGAAAGCATGAGCCTGGACGTGCAGGTGAAACTGCTGCGCTTGCTGCAAGAGCGGGTCGTCGAACGCCTGGGCGGCAATCAGTTGATCCCGCTGGACATCCGCATCATCGCCGCGACCAAGGAAGACCTGCGGCAATCCGCCGATCAGGGGCGCTTCCGTGCCGACCTGTATTACCGCCTGAACGTTGCGCCGTTGCGCATTCCGCCACTGCGCGAACGGGGCGAAGATGCGCTGGTGCTGTTCCAGCATTTCGCCGACGAAGCCAGCGCCCGCCACGGCTTGCCGCCCCACGAACTGCAACCGGGGCAACGGGCGCTGCTGCTACGTCACAGCTGGCCAGGTAACGTGCGGGAACTGCAGAACGCCGCCGAGCGCTTTGCCCTGGGCCTGGAGCTGGCACTGGACAACAGCGCGCCGGATGGCGGTGTCGGCACCACGGTTGAAGTGGTCAGCGGCGGCTTGAGCGAGCAAGTCGAGAACTTCGAGAAGAGCCTGATTGCCGCCGAACTGACGCGCTCGCACAGCTCCGTGCGCAGCCTCGCCGAAGCGCTCGGCATTCCGCGCAAAACCCTGCACGACAAGCTGCGCAAGCATGGCTTGAACTTCGCCGATGGCGGCGCCAGCAGCCATACCGACGACCTCGATTGAGCTACCGTAAAATCATCCTCTTAAAATAGAAGGCCCGTGAATGAACCGCGACAGTCGTCACCTGGAATCGATCCTCTATCGCGACATCCCCCTCACGCGGGACATGGGCCTCAAAGTGCTCGACTGGCACGACCAACAACTGCGCCTGCATCTGCCGCTTGCGCCCAACGTCAATCACAAGAGCACCATGTTCGGTGGCAGCCTGTATTGCGGAGCGGTGCTGGCCGGCTGGGGCTGGCTGCATTTGCGTTTGCGTGAAGAAGGCATCGAAGACGGGCACATCGTGATTCAGGAAGGGCAGATCAGCTACCCGCTGCCGGTCACCATGGACGCAACGGCGATTTGCCAGGCACCGAGTGCGACGGTGTGGAGGAAGTTTCTGGCGATGTATCGACGTTATGGGCGAGCGCGGTTGACGCTGCATTCGCGGATCGTGAATTCAGGGAGTGAAGAGGATGCGGTGAGGTTCGTGGGGCAATACGTGCTTCACCGATGACTGATCGTTCCCACGCTCTGCGTGGGAATGCAGCCCGTGACGCTCCGCGTCACTGGACGCGGAGCGTCCCTAGAGGCATTCCCACGCGGAGCATGGGAACGATCTCATCTCTTGATCTTCAGGCCCGAGCCAAAGCCAACAATTTCTCCCGCCATGCCGCTTTAGCCGGCAACGCCAGGAAAAACTCATTCAGCAACGATTCCCGCGCTGGATAACAGAACGGCGCGCCGCTCAAATCCAACACCTCACCACCCGCGCCTTCCAGAACACCTTGAGCCGCGGCCGTGTCCCACTGCGAAGTCGGCGCCAATCGCGGATAACAATCCGCCGCCCCTTCCGCCAACAGGCAAAACTTCAGTGAGCTGCCGATATTCGCCAGTTGCAGCTCACCCAGACTGTCACTCAACCCCGCCAGTAAGCGCTCCTGCTCAGGGCTCGAATGACGACGACTGGCGACCACCGTGAAGGCTTCACCCGCAGCTGGCACCTCGCGAACCTGGATCGGCAACGGCTCGGTGCCTTTATCGCCACGCCAGGCTCCCAACCCGGCACCACCGACATAGAAACGCCCATTGGTCGGCATCGACACTACGCCGAACACCACGCGCCCCTGCTCAATCAGTGCGATGTTGACGGTGAACTCTTCGCTGCCGGAGATGAACTCCTTGGTCCCGTCCAACGGGTCGACCAGCCACCAGCGTTGCCAGCCGGCGCGCACACTCTGGGGAATGCTGGCGTCCTCTTCGGACAACACCGGAATAGTCGGGTCCAGCGCCGTCAGTCCGGCCAGGATCAGATGGTGAGCGGCCATGTCGGCAGCTGTGACCGGAGAATCATCGGACTTTGCAGTCACGGCAACATTGACGCGCCAGAATGGCAGGATCGCCTCGCCAGCCTTCAATGCCAACTCGACCACCGGCGCCATCAACGGATGGGGAAAATTCATGAACGTCTCACTCATAATTGAAAAGTCCCGCGCTGGATCAACAAGTCCCGGGCCAGATACAGCGCCGCCAAGGCACGGCCCTCGGTGAATCGCGGGTTCTGCGCCAACGCCGACAATTCACGCAGGTTGATCTTGTCCACGCCCATCGGCTCGGGCTCGTCACCCTCCAGGCGTTCCTCATACAAATCGGTGGCCAGCACCACCTGGATCTTCTGGCTCATGTAGCCAGGTGACAACGACAACTCGGTCAGATGCTCCAGCTGCCGCGCGCCATACCCGGCCTCTTCCTTGAGCTCCCGCTCGGCCGCCGCCAGCACGTCTTCGCCCGGCTCGATCAAGCCTTTGGGCAGGGACAATTCGTAGGCATCGGTGCCACCGCAGTATTCCTCCACCAACACTGCGTGGTCCGCGTCGAGCATCGCCACGATCATCACCGCACCATAACCAGCGCCTTTGCCGACCAATCGCTCGTAAGTACGTTCCACGCCATTGGAAAAGCGCAATTTCAGCTCTTCGACACAGAATAATCGGCTGGTGGCGACGATCTCGCGGGCGAGTATGGTGGGTTTCTGGCGCATGGGAAGCTCCTTGGCGTGAACGCGTTACTATACCCGGCCTATCCTGATTGTTTACCTCGGATATCTTTTTTACCGCTGGAGAAGTTTTTTATGTCCCTGCTGCCCTGGCACGACATCGATACCGTTCTGCTGGATATGGACGGCACACTGCTGGACCTGCACTACGACAACCATTTCTGGCTGGAACACCTGCCAAAGCGTTATGCCGAGTTGCACGGGGTGAGCCTGGCCATGGCGGAGCTGGAATTGCAGCCACTGTTCGAGCGCCATGCCGGTCAGTTGCAGTGGTATTGCCTGGACTTCTGGAGCGCCGAACTGAAGTTGTCGGTGCGCGAGCTGAAACTGGAAACCGCGCACCTGATCGCCCTGCGTCCGGATGCGGACACTTTTCTGGCAGCGATCAAACAGGCCGGCAAGCGCGTGGTGCTGATCACCAACGCCCACCGCGACTCGCTGTCATTGAAACTGGAAAGAATTGAACTGGCGCCGTATTTCGAGCGCTTGATCAGCTCTCACGATTACGGTTTCGCCAAAGAAGACCCGCAGTTCTGGGATGCCTTGCAGGCCGATATCGGCTTCGACCCGGCACGCTGTCTGTTCATCGACGACACCCTGCCGATCCTGCGCAGCGCACGCAATTTTGGGGTGGCGCACCTGCTGGCCGTGAGCGAGCCGGACAGCCGCAAAGGGCCGAAGGACACGGCAGAGTTTGCGGCCGTTGGGGATTATCGGGACTTGATTGCAGGGCTCTGACTCAATGTAGGAGCTGCCGAAGGCTGCGATCTTTTGATCTTGATCTTTGGCAGTTCCAATGCCGCCAAGATCAAAAGATCGCAGCCTTCGGCAGCTCCTACGGGTCTCACATTATTCAGGAATCCGCAACACCTGCCCCGGATAGATCTTGTCCGGGTGCGAAAGCATTGGTTTGTTGGCTTCAAAGATTTTGTTGTACTTGTTCGCGTCGCCGTACGCCGCCTTGGAAATCGCGCTGAGGGTGTCGCCCTTTTTAACGGTGACGAACTGCGCTGCCTTGGCAACCGGCCCCGTTACGGTGATCTGGTCATCGACACTACCGACACCGGCAATGTTGCCCACGGCCAACAGAATCTTTTCCTTCTCTTCCTGGCTTGCCACTTCACCGGTGACAGTGACTTTGTCGCCATCGATGGTCGCCTGAACGTTCGGGTTACCCAGGCCGACCTTGCTGATGTGTTCCTTCAACTGCTCGCCGGCATTGGCATTGCCAGGGGTCAGCAGATCGATAAGTTTTTCACCTGCTTCTTTCACAAAGCTAAAAATACTCATGGTGCACGCTCCTTGGGGTTTGGGTTCCAGACGCCCAAGACTAGACCAGCCGTTTGAAGACCGGTTCCCAGCCGACCAATGACCCAACCCCGCGCAGACGGTAGAATCGCAAACCTTGCCGGCGCCCTGGAGCGAAGATGGACATCAAGCAGCTGAAATTCCTCATCGCTCTCGACGAAACCCGACACTTCGGCCAGGCCGCCGCGCGTTGCCACATCACCCAGCCGACCTTGTCCATGCGCCTGCGCAGCCTCGAGGAAGAACTCGAACTACCGCTGGTCAATCGTGGCCAACGCTTCGAAGGTTTCACCGCGCCGGGCGAGCGCGTGCTGGCATGGGCGCGTACGGTGCTGGCAGCCTACGACGGTTTGCAGGCCGAAGCGGCGGCCTGTCGCGGCAACCTCGTGGGGACGTTGCGTCTGGGGGTGGTGCCGCTGTCGAGTTTCGACCCGGTGCCGCTGATGCAGCGCCTGCACGCTGCACACCCGAACCTGCGCTTCGAACTCTCAGCCCTGAGTTCCGAACAGATCCTCGAACAACTGTCGAATAACCGTCTCGATCTTGGCGTGTCGTACCTGGAGCGTCTGGATGGCGAGCGCTTCGACTCCCTGGCCTTCAGCGAAACCCGCATGGGCCTGCTCTACGATCAACGCTTCTTCAGTTTTGGCGAGGCGCCGCTGAGCTGGGAGGCGCTGATCGAACTGCCCATGGGCATGCTCACCAGCGGCATGCATTTTCGCCAGTCCATCGACCATAACTTCCACAGCCGTGGCCTGACCCCACAGCCGTTGCTGCAAACCGATGCGGTCCACCAATTGTTACAAGCGGTACACGGTGGCCTGTGTTGCGCTGTGATGCCGCTGAACAGCGGCCTCGAAAACCTCACCGATCACTTGCGCCTGCAACCTATCGAAAGCGCCCAGACCCTTGCCCGGCTGGGGCTGATCATGCGTCGCAGCGCTCCGCGTTCGGCCTTGGCGGAAGCCTGTTTTGCGATCTATCAGAAATCACTGACAGACTCTTGATCGACGCCATCTATCGGTAGATCAGTAATAGCGATTAGACGTGACATGTTGACACGCCTAGGCTTAAAGCTGACCAAACCGTCGGTGATGCCTAATGAACGCCAAGCGCCCCGGCTGCGCGGCGCCCGCTCTTGAAACGCCCGCGCCCGCCGCAAGCCAGACATACAGTTACTGCAACCTTGAATACTCCGAATCATCCAGCACCGCGCTGGCCGAGGAAGTCGCGTTGGCGATCGCCTACAACGGCATCAGCCAGGCGGTCATGTTGGTGACGCCGACAGACCTTGAAGACTTCATCGTCGGCTTCAGCCTCGGCAGCGGCATCATCGAAGACGCTTCAGACATCTATGACCTGCAACTCAGCGGCTCGGGGTCGGCGCAATACGCGCAAGTGACCATCGCCAACCGCGCTTTCTGGAACCTCAAGCAGCAGCGCCGGCAACTGGCCGGCACCAGCGGTTGCGGGCTCTGTGGCGTGGAAGCGGTGGAGCAAGCGCTGCCCGATCTCAAAGTGCTGCCCGGCGCCCCGCTGCCCCCGGCCGAATGGCTGGACGGCCTGCGCCATCGCATCGGCGAATTCCAGCCTTTGGGCCAGCATTGCGGCGCGGTGCATGCGGCGGTGTTCATGAATGGCAAAGGCGAATTGCTGCTGGGCCGTGAAGACATCGGCCGACACAACGCCCTCGACAAGCTGATCGGCGGATTGATCCGCCAGAAAATCCCGACCACCGATGGTCTGGCGATTGTCACCAGCCGTTGCAGCCTCGAATTGATCCAGAAAGTTTTACGCGCCGGCATCCAGACCCTGGTCAGCCTGTCGTCGCCCACGGGCTTGGCCGTGCAATGGGCCCGTCGACACAACCTCAATCTCATCCACCTGCCGCAGAAAAGTGCGCCGCGGGTCTACAGCCCCGCGTCGGAGAATCAAGCGTGAGCCAACACCAACAAGCCGACCAGAAACCCGTTCCACGTTACAAGCCCTATAAAGGACCGGCCGGTGGCTGGGGCGCGCTGGCCAGCGTTGCCCGTGCCTGGTTGACCAGCGACAACGCGTTGAAAAATCTGCGCATGATGCTCAAGACCAACAAGAACGGCGGGTTCGACTGCCCCGGTTGCGCCTGGGGCGATTCTAAGGAAGCCGGCATGGTGGCGTTCTGCGAGAACGGCGCCAAAGCAGTGAACTGGGAAGCGACCAAACGGCGTGTCGACGGCGCATTCTTCGCCAAGCACAGCGTCAGCTCGTTGCTGGAGCAAAGTGATTATTGGCTCGAGTACCAGGGCCGTCTGACCGAGCCGCTGAGCTACGACGCCGAAACCGATCGTTACAAACCGATCAGCTGGGAAGCCGCCTTCGCCCTGATCGGCAAACACCTGCAAGGGCTGTCGAGTCCGAATCAGGCCGAGTTCTACACCTCGGGCCGTGCCAGCAACGAAGCGGCGTTCCTCTATCAATTGTTCGTGCGCGCCTATGGCACCAACAATTTCCCCGACTGCTCGAACATGTGCCACGAAGCCAGCGGTGTGGCATTGGCCCAAAGCGTCGGCGTCGGCAAAGGCACGGTGACCTTCGACGACTTCGAACACGCCGATGCGATTTTCGTCTGGGGCCAGAACCCTGGCACCAACCACCCGCGGATGCTCGAGCCACTGCGCGAAGCGGTGAAACGCGGTGCGCAGGTGGTGTGCATCAACCCGCTGAAAGAGCGCGGCCTGGAACGCTTCCAGCACCCGCAACACCCGATTGAAATGCTCACCAACGGCGACAAGCCGACCAACACTGCGTACTTCCGTCCGGCATTGGGCGGCGACATGGCGATCATGCGCGGCATGGCCAAGTTCCTGCTGCAATGGGAGCGCGATGCGCAGAAGGCTGGTGAGCCTGCGGTGTTCGACCACGACTTCCTCAATGAACACAGCGCCAACGTCTTGGAATACCTCGGCATCGTCGACGACACCTCGTGGGAGCAGATCGTTGAGCAGTCCGGCCTGTCCTTGGTGGAAGTCGAGCAAGCGGCGCGCATGTACGCCAAAGGCAAGAACGTGATCATGTGCTGGGCGATGGGCATCACCCAGCATCGCCATTCGGTGGCGACCATCCAGGAAATCGCCAACCTGATGCTGCTGCGCGGCAACATCGGCCGGCCGGGGGCCGGTCTGTGCCCGGTGCGCGGCCACAGTAACGTGCAGGGCGACCGGACGATGGGCATCAACGAGCGTCCGCCGGTGGCGTTCCTCGACTCCCTGGAGCGGCGCTTCCAGTTCAAGGTGCCGCGTGAAAACGGCCACAACGTGGTCGAGGCGATTCACGCCATGGCCGACGGCCGTTCGAAAGTCTTCATCGGCCTGGGCGGCAACTTCGCCCAAGCCACACCGGACAGCCCACGGACCTTCCAGGCCCTGAGTAACTGCGACTTGACCGTGCAGATCAGCACCAAGCTCAACCGCAGCCATTTGGTCCATGGTAAAGACGCGTTGATCCTGCCGTGCCTGGGCCGTACCGATATCGATATCCAGACCGAAGGCGCCCAAGCGGTGACCGTGGAAGACTCATTCAGCATGGTCCACGCCTCCAACGGTCAGTTGCAGCCGTTGTCGAACCTGATGCGCTCGGAACCTGCAATCATCGCCGGTATCGCCGCCGCGACCCTGGGCAGCAAACCGGTGGACTGGAACTGGCTGGTGGCCGATTACAGCCGTATCCGCGACCTGATCGCCGACACCATCCCGGGCTTTCGGGACTTCAACGAGAAAGTCCAGAACCCAGGCGGTTTCTATCTGGGCAGCAGTGCCGGCGCACGTCGCTGGAATACCCCATCGGGTCGGGCCAATTTCCGTCCGAACATCCTGCCCAAAGACCTGGTGCACGAACGCACCCGCGCCACCGGAGTACTGCCGGACCTGATCATGCAGTCGATGCGCTCCCATGATCAGTACAACACCACCATCTATGGTCTTGATGATCGTTATCGCGGCGTGAAAGGTCAGCGGGATGTGTTGTTCGTCAATGAAGCCGACATCATTCGCCTGGGGTTCAAACCGGGGCAGAAAGCTGACATCGTTTCGATCTGGGATGATGGCCGTGAGCGGCGGGTCAAGGGCTTCACCCTGCTGGCGTTTGATATTCCTGCCGGGCAAGCGGCTGCGTACTATCCGGAAGTGAACCCGCTGGTGCCGTTGGAAAGCACCGGGGATGGCAGCCATACGCCGACGTCGAAGTTTGTGGCGATCCGGTTGGAAGCGGCGAGCGAGACGGGGCTGATCATGGCCAAGTCAGCTTAACGCAAAATCAAAAGATCGCAGCCTTCGGCAGCTCCTACAGAGGAAACGCATATCCCGCGTAGGAGCTGCCGAAGGCTGCGATCTTTGGGCAATGTCGCTGACGCAACCACTTTCCAATCGCCCACAAAAAAGGCCGTTTTATATAAAAACGGCCTTTGAGAAGTAGCTAAAGACCGGCGAAAAACACTTAAGTTCCGCCCAAAAAACAGCAACTTATAGAAATGTGCTCAAGTCGTGTTACTCGTCGGATTTCTATTGTCACAACCACGACACAGCCTCAGGATCGCGCCGTCATCCCCTTGAGGTTCCTCTATGAAGTTCTCCTCGATTCTCTTGTTGTCCCTTGGCCTGGTCAGTGGCTTCGCGTCTGCTGGCGGCACCACCGAAGCAGGTGTGGGCGGCGCATTGGGCGGGGTTCTGGGCTCGGTCGTCGGCCAATCGCTAGGCGGCAGTACAGGTTCAACCATTGGCGCGGCCCTGGGCGGCGCGGGTGGTAGCGCAGTTGGCGCAGACAGACACAGCCGTGGCCAAGCCGCCATTGGCGGTGCGTTGGGCGCAGCTGGCGGTAACGTGGTCGGCCGCAGCATGGGCGGCACCACCGGTAGCCTCATCGGCTCCGCAGCAGGCGGCGGTCTCGGTGGCGCGCTGGGTAACCATATGGGCAACAGTAGCTATGACGATGATCGTCGCTCCAATCGTCGTGGTTATGACGATGATGATCGTCGCTACTACCGTGGTCACCCGGGTCGCGGCCATGCCTACGGCCATCGCAAGCATCACCATCGCTATCACGATGACGACTGAGGCTTGAATCGCCTCGTCGACCGGTAGATCCAAAAATCGCAGCCCTCGGGCTGCGATTTTTTTTGCCCTCAGGTTGCCAGTCGCTCCAATGCCCCGCGCAACCCGGCAGGAATCGCCACCGGCTGGTTCGACAGCCGATCCACGAATACATGCACGAAGCGCCCTGCCGCGCAGGCCTCATCTTCTCCAGCCTTGAACACCGCCAGCTCGTACTGCACCGAACTGTTGCCCAACTTGCCGACCCGCAGGCCAATCTCGATCCGATCCGGGAAGGCAATAGACGCGAAGTAATCGCAGGCCGAACTCACCACAAAACCCACCACCTCACCGTCATGGATATTCAGACCGCCGACTTCAATCAGGTAGGTGTTCACCGCCGTGTCGAAAAAACTGTAGTAGGTGACGTTGTTGACGTGACCGTAAGCGTCATTGTCGTGCCAGCGGGTGGTGATGGGCTGGAAATGGGGATAGTCGGTGCGTTGGGGCATCGGGTTGGACATCAGCGTCGGTTCCTTCATGATCGTTCCCACGCTCGGCGTGGGAATGCAGCCCGTGACGCTCTGCGTCACATTCAAGAGCGGACGCAGAGCGCCCATGGAGGCGTTCCCACGCAGAGCGTGGGAACGATCAGCACGTCACATAAAACTACATCTCGGCAAACCCTTTGCCTTGCGCCGCCAACTCCCCAATCAACCGCGCCGGCGCCCAGTGATCGCCCTGTTTGGTCTCAAGCTGCAACAATCGCAGATGAATATCGTCCAGCCCTTGCTGATCCGCCCAGGCCATCGGCCCGCCCTTGTCCGCCGGGAAACCATAACCGTTGAGGTACACCAGATCGATGTCATGCGCCGACGCCGCAATGCCTTCCTGAAGGATCTTCGCCCCTTCATTGACCAGTGCCAGCAAGCTGCGCTCAAGAATCTCCTCTGGCCCTATCTCACGCCGCTGAAACCCCAGCCCTTCGCTGACTTCCAGTACCAGCGCATCGACTTCCACATCGTGCTCAGCCTGACGACTGCCCGGTTCGTAATGGTAATACCCATCGCCGCTCTTCTGACCGAAACGCCCCAACTCGCACAGGCGGTTGTCCACCTGAACCTCCGGCGCATCCTGGCCTTTGCCAGCCAGTTCGCGAGCGCGCCATTCCAGGTCAATACCGACCACGTCATACATGCGGAACGGCCCCATGGCGAAACCAAAACCTTGCAGCGCCGCATCCACCTGATAAGGCAACGCACCCTCCAACAGCATCTTGCGCGCTTCGAGCACGTACGGATGCAGCATGCGGTTGCCGATGAAACCGTGGCAGTTGCCCGAGACCACGCTGACCTTGCCCATGCGCTGGCCCAGTGCCAGGGCGGCATCAAGCACCGTCGGTGCCGTCTGGGCCCCGCGTACGATCTCCAGCAATTTCATGATGTGCGCCGGGCTGAAGAAGTGCAGGCCCAGAACCTGCTGCGGGCGGCGAGTGGCGGCGGCGATGGCGTCGATATCCAGCGCCGAGGTATTGCTGGCCAGAATCGCTTCAGGTTTGAGCAGGCCGTCGAGTTCGCGGAAGATTTTCTGCTTCAGCTCGAGGTTTTCGTAGACCGCTTCAATAACCAGATCAACATCGTGGATCGCTGCGTAATCGGCAGCCGCCGTTACCCGTGCAATGCGCGCATCCGCCTCGGTCTGATCGATCCGCCCCTGACGCACGTTATGGGCGTAAGTGTCAGCCACGCTGGTCAGCGCCTGCTCAAGCATCTGCGGATTGTTATCGACCCACTGCACCGGCACCCCCGCATTGGCCAGGCACATGACGATGCCACGGCCCATGGTGCCCGCCCCAATCACGGCGGCACGCTGAATATCGAACGATGTCTGGCTCATGGTTGTTGTTCTCTTATTGGCGATCCAAAGACAGTCCTCACCATAGTCAGCCTATGGGTGTTTTTGAAGTTTATTCCCGTGATGGGCGACATTCAGCGGATGGATGCGTCCCGATCCCGCAGATTAGAGGTTCGCCTCCGCCCACGTCCGGACGTCGGCATACGGATAATCCTCCAGCGCCGCAAACCCCGGAATCGACCGCGCCTTGAGCTTGGTAAACAGCGGCACGCTGATCCCGCACAAAAATCGCGTCACGCGCTCCGCCGATGGAACACTCCCCGTGTATTGCTGGTGCCTGTGGATAAAATCACTGCACAGCGCTTCAAAATTCTTATCCACAAGCGCCGGCAATTCCGGTGGTTCGGGTAGCCGCGCTACGTGGCCGTGACACACCGAACAATGCCCGCAACGCTGTGGCGCGTTTTCGTCGCCGAAGTACTCGGCGAGGCGATAGCCCAGGCAGTGGTCGGTAGCGAACAGATCCAGCATGGCGTGAATCCGCGCGATCTCGGTGCGTTCGTGCTGGGTGAAGTAGCCATGCAATTCGGCACTCAAGGCCTGCGGATCAAAGCCGGCTTGCAGCAGGCTATAAACCTCCGTCATCTGCTTGCTTTCAAGCTCCACCCAGCCCTTTTCCTGGAAGTAATCCAGCGCCTTGACCACCCGACTGCGCTCGGCGGAGTGCTGCTGATACAGTGCGTCGAAATTCACCGTGGCCCAGGTCCGTGCGCGACTGGAGGTCTGGATGATCGCCGAAACAAAGTCCCTGCGCTCTCCCTCGAAACGGGCCAGCAACGCCTCAGGCTCCTGCAAATACTTGAAGCGGTATTCAGCGTAATAGGCATAGCGCGGAGCGATCAGCCCACGCAACTCCAGCTGTACCAGCAAGGTCTTGAGCGGTAACTGGCGAATATTGCTCTGATCAGCCAAAGGCCCCAGCAGAAACTCCCACTGCCCCTCAGGCGCGGCGGCTTGCAACTCGTCGAGCACACAACGAATGCCGTCCCGCTCCGGCGTGTCGCCGTAAACGAAGTTCTCCAGCACGTTAAGGCTGTCGCGGTTGGCCAGCACCAGGCAATCGGACGGCTGCCCGTCACGCCCGGCGCGGCCGATTTCCTGGCTGTAGTTTTCGATGGATTTGGGCAGGTCGAAATGCACCACATTGCGGATATCGCTTTTGTCGATGCCCATGCCGAAGGCGATGGTGGCGACGATGCAATTGGACTGCCCGCCCATGAACCGGCGCTGAATCGCTTCCCGTTGCTCGTGGGGCAAACCGGCGTGATAGGCCTCGGCCTGTATGCCGTTGCGCCCCAGATGTTCGGCGATGTGCTCAGCGGTTTTCTGCAAGGTGACGTAGACGATGCTTGGCTGGCCGGGACGCTGGCTCATCCACTCGACCAGGCGGCGGCGCTTGTCCTTGCCACGCACCGGTTCCACCAATAGATTGAGGTTGGGCCGGTAGAAACCGGTGGTCACCACATCCTCAGGCGCAATGGCGAACCTGGCCTCCATGTCGGCGATCACCTTGGGTGTCGCGGTGGCCGTCAGCAACAGCGCTTGAGGGATGTTGAACTGGCGCTGATAGTCCGGCAGCTTGAGGTAGTCGGGGCGGAAGTTGTGACCCCACTCGGAGATGCAGTGGGCCTCGTCCACCACCAACAGCGAGATGGGCACCTGCTGCAGAAAATGGCGAAAGCGCTCGTTCTTCAGGCGCTCCACGGAAATCATCAGAATCTTCAATTCGCCGGACTTGGCCCGGGCCATCACATCGCTGGCGTCATCGCGACTCTGGGCCGAATCGATACTGCCCGCCGCAATGCCATGGCGCTGCAAGAACGCTAACTGATCCTGCATCAACGCCAGCAGAGGCGAGACCACCAGCGTCAGGTGCGGCAGCAGGATGGCCGGTAACTGATAGCACAGGGATTTGCCCGATCCGGTAGGGAAAATCGCCGCTGCCGAACGCCCGGCCAGTACCGCGCTGACCGCCGCCTCCTGGCCGGGCCGAAACTGTGGATAACCGAAAACCTGTTCCAGGGTGTTGTGCATAAGCTGTCACTCCGTTGACCGCTGCGAAGCCCAAAGCCTAGCCGGCGAACGCAGCGAGTCGAGAAAAGGTCGGGGGCAAAAACGATACGGGATGATACAGCGTCAACCCATCGATTCCTTCGCCACAGATTGAAACAAACGAGGCACTTTGCCCCCTGACATCAGCCCCCTGTCAGCCGGTAAGGTTCGCCCCGAGAAAAACCATTATCCGCGAAGTTTTCATCAAGGCAGGACGCCTGTACGCGGATCCTCACAAAGGAACAATCATGTCTAACACTCTGCTTTTTCCAATCGCCCTTGTCTTTGCATCCCTGCTGCTGAGCGGGTGCATGAAGCTCCCTGACGATCCCCTCTACGCTGCGCCCACAACTCTGGACAGCGCCTCACAGACTTAGTCATCGATCGACTGACCTCGGGTAGCTACGGCACCAATACCGCCACCCGCAACTGCTCATCCAGCGCCTGTTCATGAAATACCCGGCTCTTGCTCGCCCACGCCGCATAAGCCGGGCTTATTTCCCCCGTAAACGCCGCCGCCAGCTGACGCAAATCGGCGACGCTACGTACACGAGGACAGAAGAGTTGGTCCTCGCAGTTCTGACTTGCACTGCGATAGGTGATCAGCAACCGATCCCACAACCCGTCACGCACCTGCCTGACCGACTTGAGCTTCACAGCCTGCACGCCCAGTCGCTGTTTCAGCCCCTGTTCATCCAACGCTTCGCTGGCCAGCAGCGCCTTGCCCACCATCAACACCTCGGCGCGAGATGCGGTGTCGATGTCCGCTTGGGTGGTCAGCGCATCCGGCCAACCGGTTCGCTCCATATTGGCGAGCACGAGCGAATGACCGACGTCAGCAGCACCCGCTATCCGACAAACACCGGCCCACAACAATAAAATCGAGGCCACACGTAGCCACTGCATACCTAATTCCCTTTAAGGGTCGACTCAGACGCTTCGAAACGTCCTACAAATTCTGGCGCGCACCTTAGAGAGGTTTGATGCGTTAAGCCTGACAATCCCGTAGGAATATCGACCTCCAGGGGAAAAGCTTAAAAAATAGTCGAGAGGGGCGTAGGCAAAGGGCGATAACACCAGTAAACCCCCTACAAAACCTGTCCACTTGCACCACCTTGCGACGCCTCGCCGCGGCCCTCTATAGTTTTCGAAGCGGCTGAAAACACTGTGTCGGCCCGCCGGAGCGACTTCGTACAGGACACGCCTCAACCATGAACACGTTCAACCCGTTGACCAACCGCTATCGCCCACTCAAGACCAGCTACAGCGACACCCCCGTTTTGGTCATCGACACCGAAGCCAATCCTCACGAGATCCTCGACGCCGCTCTGCAACGCATCCGTGCCGCCAGCGACCTGCTCGAAACCCTCTATTGCCTGTGTTTCAAACAGGCCGACGCGAAAGACATTCCCAATATTGTCAAAGCGTTGTACCTGCTGACCCAGGACGGCAACGAACTACTCGAAATTGCCCGGCAACGCCTGCCGAAAACCACAGCGGTTTGAATGAAAATCTCGGTGGGAGCCAAACGCTTGATGGCAATCAAACGAGACAAATAGCAAAAGAGATAAGTCCGTAGGCAAGGGCCTATCGAAGCTTCATCCCGGTCCTACAAGCACAGACACCTTGTCGCCTATCGCCACCCGGCGGCTCACACCTATAGTCGGACTGTCGCTGCCAAATCAGCGACTCGGGCTTGGTCACCCGATGGAATACGTAAACGCGTCCGTTGTATGCTGCCGGCACCTCAAGTGTCTGTACGCTATATGGTGGCTGTGTTTGGGACGCCTTAAGGCGTGCCGGTCTTATGTATTCCTCCGGTTGACCAACCCGAACACAGTCCGCCTCCATCGCTTGGTCACGATGGCGGTGCTTTCATCTGATGCATTAGGAATACATAAAATGAATACATGGAATCCGCTCACCAACGCTCGTTACCTTCCGCTGCAAACCAACCTTACCGACACCCAGCCCCTGATCATCGACACAGAGGCCAATCCCCAAGACATCCTCGAAGCCGCCCTCCAGCGCATCCGAGCCTCCAGTGACCTCCTCAAAACCCTGCACTGCCATTGCTTCAAGCAAGGCGACGTCGAAGACATTCCCCACATTACCCACGCGCTCTACCTGCTGACCCAGGACGGCTGCGACCTGCTGAAAGTCGCCCAGCAACGCATGATGAATTGGAAAGCACCTACCTGACGCCGAGTGAAGATCGTTCCCACGCTCCGCGTGGGAATGCCTCTACGGACGCTCCGCGTTCGGCCCTTGGGACGCAGAGCGTCGAAAGCCGCCATCGAACACTGGAGATAACCATGAGCATGTTTTTTGATGAGCTAATGGAAAGCGTGCAACAGATGAACG
Source organism: Pseudomonas sp. GW822-FHT02G04 (assembly GCF_058802085.1). Taxonomy (NCBI): domain Bacteria; kingdom Pseudomonadati; phylum Pseudomonadota; class Gammaproteobacteria; order Pseudomonadales; family Pseudomonadaceae; genus Pseudomonas; species Pseudomonas sp. GW822-FHT02G04. The sequence goes on along the minus strand of NZ_JBXANU010000034.1, from coordinate 18,791 downwards.
AAATCATCCGCGGTGGGCGTGAGCCTTCCCGCGAATTTCATGTTGATGCGTTGCAAGTCCAAGAAATTCGTATGGCTACCGATCTGACTCAGGCCAAGTTCGTAGCGTTTATTGACGACCGACTCGCCGCAAAGTCAGGCTTAATCAGCCTCATCGATATACACCCAACGGAAGATGCACCATGAACCTCGCACCCAACTTCCCCGACGACCACACCATGCACCTGCTTATACAGCTGCTGCACGAAGAACTCGGTCTGCCCGAACGCAAAACGCTCAGCCTCAGCACTTCGATCAATTTCGACCTGAGCTGCGACGGTGCAGATGCGCGCCATTTGATGGAAGCGCTGGAAGAACAGTTTGGGATCGACTTCGTGGACTACGACGCGTATCGGTACTTTCAGCCGGAAGGGTTTGATGTGTTCCTCAAACGCAGGGCGAAGGGTCGAGGCGACAAAATCCCACTGACCATTGGCATGCTTTACCAAGCGATCAAGGTGCAACGGTGGGATACAAAAGCTCTGGAAGAGATCTAGCCGATCACTTAAGTGGCAATATTCTGGCTGTTTTTAGCGATTTGAGTTGGAATAATGGCAGTTTCAATAATCCGCCTCCCACGTATATCTGGAGCGGCCGTACTGGCAGAGAGAGTCTTGCTACACGTTGGGGCAGCCCAGCAAATCACTACATAAGTGCTATTATTCTGGCAGTTAAAGCCTAAAAACGAAGGAATAATGGCATATGGCTAAAAAAACAGCCCCCCTGCTGCCGTCTGCATCCAGGTTGCTCTCCGAGTTTGGCGAACGACTCAAACTCGCTCGACTACGTCGCAAGCTGACAGCCAAGCAAGTGGCTGAGAGAGCAGGCATGTCGCTGACAACGCTGCGCTCATTGGAGTCCGGCGGCTCAGGCGTGACGATCGGTGCCTATATGTCCGTGATGCAGGTTCTGGGCTTGGAAAAAGACTTGAACAAGCTCGCAGCAACGGATGAGTTGGGACGCCAACTGCAAGACGCGCAATTAGCGAACGCAGCATCCAGTAAGCGCCAACGAGTGCGCAACGTGACTTCAACGAAAGCGTCGTCACCCATTCGCGACAGGGCTACGGAAGCACTGGAAAGCCCCATCTCCGAATCGGATCTTGAAGTTGATTTCCCATTGAACACCCACTCTTTTTCCAATTTGTTTACCAAGAAAAAGTCTAAACCTGAGACGGATTAAAAATGACACTGATCGCGGTGTATGCCGATTGGGAAACCCTGCAAAGTCCAAGGCGTCTTGGGTTTCTTCACGCTAGAAAGGCTCGCTCCACTAACGTGTTCGAGTTTGAGTACGACACCGCTGCTTTGGCCGATCCCGAGTTGAATTTCACGACGTTGGATCCCCGCATCAGACTCTTCGAAGGGCGGCAGTTCCCTGGACAGCATCAGACCCGTTTCGGCGTTTTTGCCGACTCAAGCCCGGATCGTTGGGGTCAATTACTGATGAAACGCCGACTGGAACGGGACATCCGCGACGGCTTGGTCCCGAAGGGTACCAAGCTCTATGAGTCGGACTTCCTGTTAGGCGTTCATGACCTCTATCGAGTTGGTGCTATTCGTTACAAGCTCAATGACGAAGGCAATTTTCTGGATGATCGAGATGGTTTGGCGGCGCCTCCTTTTGTCGAATTACGCGCGTTGGAGCAGGCAAGTCGAGCATTGGAAAACGATCCAGACAACACCTCACTCGATGGGCGCGAATGGCTGAGAATGTTGATCGCACCCGGCGGTTCATTGGGCGGTGCCAGGCCAAAGGCCAGTGTTGCTGACAAGAATGGTCATCTGTGGATCGCCAAGTTTCCGAGCACTCGGGACAACTATGACGTCGGCGGATGGGAATTCGTGGTGAGTGTTCTGGCGAATCAATGCGGTCTGCGGGTGGCGAAGGGTATTGCGCAACGCTATGCGAGCAACCACCACTGCTTCATGGTCAAGCGCTTCGACCGTACCGAAACGGGTGGGCGATTACATTTCGCGTCAGCCATGACCATGACTGACCGCGTAGACGGTGACGATGCATCGGTGGGAGCCAGCTATCTAGAGCTGGCAGAAGTGCTCATAAAGCATGGCTCAGAACCCGACAAAGATCTCCGCGAGTTGTGGTCGCGTATCGTGTTCAACATCCTGGTCTCCAATACCGACGACCACATGCGCAACCATGGCTTTCTTCTTGATCCCGGTCGTGGGTGGCGTCTCTCTGATGCCTACGACATGAATCCGGTAGCACACGCCGACGGATTGAAGCTCAACATTACAGATGCCGACAATGCTTTAGATCTCGAACTCGCTCGCGAAGTGGCCGAGTACTTTCGGGTTAGCCGTGCAGACGCGGAAGAAATTATTGGGAGTTTCCAAGAAGTGGTGAGCCAGTGGCCAAAAGTGGCCAGCGCGGTTGGGCTGTCGAAGCGCGAACAAGACAATATGGCTACCGCGTTCAGGCTCTCAGGCAGTTAGCTGAACTGATGCGATACGCGACCATTCCCTCTTATCATCGAACAATCGCTACTTCCAACCCGAAGGCTACGATGTGTTTTTCAAACGCTAAGCCAAGGGTCGCAGCGACAAAGCCCCGCTGACCATTGGCATGCTCTACAAAGCAATCAAGAAGCAACGCTGGGACACGCAGGAAGTGGAAGAGGTCTAGTGGATCAGGACACCAGAAGTGGAATTATTCTGGCTGTTTAGCGTGTTTACTGCGGGAATATTGCCAGTTCTGTCTCAAGGGAAATGAATCTGCACCCACAAAAAAGCCGCCCCAAAGGGCGGCTTTCTCATTACATCAATCCAACTCTTACAACTTCGGCCCAGCAGCCTTGATCGCGTCGCTCACGTCGAACTTCTTGAAGTTCTCAACAAACAACCCGGCCAGCGCTTTCGCGGCTTCATCGTAAGCAGCCTTGTCAGCCCAGGTGTTACGTGGGTTCAACAGGCCAGTCTCAACGCCCGGCACAGCCAATGGCACGTCAAGGTTGATGGTGTCCAGGTGCTCAGTCTCGGCACCGATCAACGCGCCGCTCTGGATAGCTGCGATCACGCCGCGAGTGGTCGGGATGTTGAAGCGTTTGCCGACGCCGTAGCCGCCGCCGGTCCAGCCGGTGTTGACCAGGTAAACCTTGGAGCCGAAGCCGCGGATACGTTTGATCAGCAGTTCTGCGTATTCGCCAGCCGGACGCGGGAAGAACGGTGCGCCGAAGCAGGTGGAGAAGGTCGACTTGATGCCGCTGCCGGAACCCATTTCGGTCGAGCCCACCAGTGCGGTGTAGCCGGACAGGAAGTGGTAGGCCGCTTGTTCTTCATTGAGGATCGACACTGGCGGCAGGACGCCGGTCAGGTCGCAGGTCAGGAAGATCACCGCGTTTGGCTCGCCACCGAGGTTCTTCTCGGAACGCTTGGCTACGTGCTCCAGCGGGTAGGCGGCGCGGCTGTTCTGGGTCAGGCTGACATCGGTGTAGTCGGCGTGCTTGGCGTCGTCGATAACAACGTTTTCCAGGACTGCGCCGTGTTTGATGGCTTTCCAGATGACCGGCTCGTTCTTCTCGGACAGGTCGATGCACTTGGCATAGCAACCGCCTTCGATGTTGAACACCACGCCCTCGCCCCAGCCGTGTTCGTCGTCACCGATCAGGTAACGGCTTTCGTCGGCGGACAGGGTGGTCTTGCCGGTGCCGGACAGACCGAAGAACAGGGTCACGTCGCCCGCTTCGCCGATGTTGGCGGCGCAGTGCATTGGCAGCACGTCGGCGGCCGGCAGCAGGAAGTTCTGCACCGAGAACATGGCTTTCTTCATTTCACCGGCGTAGCGCATGCCGGCGAGCAGCACTTTTTTCTGCGCGAAGTTGATGATCACGCAACCGTCGGAGTTGGTGCCGTCACGCTCTGGCACGCACTCGAAGTTGGCGACGTTCAGAACTTGCCACTCTTCACGACCGGCCGGGTTGTACTGGGCCGGGTTGATGAACAGGCAACGACCGAACAGGTTCTGCCAGGCAGTCTGGGTAGTCATTTTCACGGCCAGGTAGTGCTCTTCAGCCGAACCTACGTGCACGTGGGAAACGAAATGCTCTTGCGCGTTGTTGAACGCCTCGACGCGAGCCCACAAGGCATCGAACTTGTCGGCCGGGAACTTGCGGTTGATCGGGCCCCAGGCAATGGCGTCCTGGGTGGTCGGCTCTTCAACGATGAAACGATCGACTGGCGAACGGCCGGTACGGTGACCGGTGCGAACAACCAGCGCGCCGGTATCGGCAAGCTCGCCTTCACCGCGATTCAGGGCTTGTTTAACCAGATCATCAACACTCAGATCGGTGTACACGGCGTTATTGGCTTGCGTCATGAGGTTCCCCGTCGGCCAGTGGCCGAGTGCTCCAAACGTTTTGTAGTAGAAAGTCGTGCACTACTACCGCGAAAAAAGTGGGCCGGATTATGCCAGAAAAGCCCAAAAAGTGTAGGGCCCTCCCGTCAGAACGGCGTTATTCCGGCGCTAAGCAGTGAATTTACCTGCGCTGAAGCGTTTTAGTGACGGGTATCTGACGGCGTATCAACCCCTGCTCCGGCGAATAATTGGGTGATATCGGCCGCGTCGAACAGGTAGCGCTCGTTGCAAAACTGGCAATCGACCTCGATGCTGCCGCCATGCTCGACGACCAGCTGCTGAGCATCTTCCAGACCCAGACTGACCAGTGCATTGCCCGAGCGTTCCCGGGAGCAACTGCAATGGAAGCGCAGTTTCTGCACATCGAACAGACGCACTTGTTCTTCGTGGTAGAGGCGATGGAGCACGGTTTCGTTGTCCAGGCTCAGCAATTCGTCGGCGGTCAGGGTGCTGGCCAGGGCGGTGATGTGCTGCCAACTGGCGGCGCGATCTTCTTCATCTTTCAGACGGTCGGCAGGCAATTGCTGCAACAACAGGCCACGGGCACGGGCACGACGGCCGTCGGCGTACAGCTTGAAGCGGGTGCCGACCTGCTGCGACATGACGAAATAGTTGGTGAAGCAATCGGACAGGGTTTCGCCGTCGAGATCGACAATGCCCTGATAGCGCTGGCCTTGAGTCGGGTCGACCGTCAGCGCCAACACGCCATTGGGCATCAGGTCGGCGAGGGTCGCATCGGGCGCGATCTGCTCGGCGTCGTAACGGGCCAGGCCGCGAATTTCGCGCTCGCTGGAGCACTCGATCATCAGCATCGGCACCGGACCTTCGGAGCGGGCCTGAAGAATCAGCAAGCCATCGAACTTCAAGGTGCCTACCAGCAACGCTGCAGCCGCCATCAGCTCGCCCAGCAGTTGTGCGACCGGCTCCGGATAGGTGTGTTTGGCGAGGACTTCGGCATAGCTACGCTCCAATGCCACCAGTTCGCCGCGGGTGTCGCTGTCATCGAAGATGAAGCGTTGGGTGTAGTCGGTATCCGGTAGATCGGTCATAGGTCTGGGTATCTGAAGTGGTGACAAAAAAGGTTACAAAAAATGAAACACGCCGTAGCAGCACTTTTGGGGGTGAGCTTAGCCATAGCGGCATTTTATGAACAATTCGGGGTTGTTCCAAGCAAGGTCAAACCTCGGTTTTCGACGAGCGGTGCTTTCACCTGCGAAATGCGCCGTTGGCGAATATCCCCCATATGGCTGCACAGGCCGGCGATTACAAGTCTGCGCCCGACGGCCGTCACTACTCGTCGTTGCTGTTGCCGCGAAACTTGAACAAATCCCGGCGCTGTTTCTTGCTCGGTTTGCCGTCGGTGCTCACGCCCAACGCCCCGGCCTTGCGCATGGCCGCCGCCGCTTCGCGCTTGGCAATGCTGGCTTCGGTTTCGGCATACAGGGCCTGAGCTTCCGGCGCGCCACGACGCACGATCGACAACGCCTGGACCACCACCGTGCGTTCCTCGAAGCCGGCACGGATCTGAAACTCGTCGCCGATCCTCGGCTCCTTGCCTGGCTTGCAGCGCTCACCCCGGCAATGCACCTTGCCGCTTTCAATCGCGGCCTTGGCCAAGGCACGTGTTTTATAAAAACGCGCGGCCCACAACCATTTATCGAGACGGACCTTGTCGTCCTCTTCGCTTTTTTGTGCCATTGGATGACCTCATTCTGAAATATCGATGAACTGTACTACCGTTTCTGTCGTGCCATGAATCACAACGCCGTGGATTAGAATGCAGGCATTCCCCCCTGTTTGAGGGATGAAAATCCGGGCCGTAGATATCTGTCGCCTTTTACCCATTATTCTGCGTGAATACCGCGAATTCGGCCGCACATGGCCTGAGCGGTTTTTGCCGGTTGAGCACTTTTGAAGACATTTGACCATTTGACCGTTGTCGGTCTGCGCGAGTGGGTGGCGCTCCCGGATTTGGGAGTCGCGGGCCTTCGGGCAAAAATCGACACCGGCGCCAGTACCTCCAGCCTGCATGCCACCGACATCGAGCCGTTCGAGCGCGACGGCGAACAGTGGGTGCGCTTCACCGCGCACCTGGGCACGGTGGTGCAATTGCGGCACCGGCGCTGCGAAGCACCGCTGGTGACGATGAAAACCATTAAAAGCTCCAACGGCCACGCGCAGATGCGCTATGTGGTCAGTACCACCCTGGCCCTCGGTGATCGGGTCTGGCGGGTCGAGTTCACCCTCGCCTGCCGCAAGTCCATGCGTTATCGCCTGTTACTCGGTTCCAAAGCCCTGATCGACGGCCAGTTGGTGGTCAATCCGGGCATCAAATATGTACAAGACAAGCCGGTGTTCCCGGTATCTACCCTCTCCACAGGTGTTGCATGAAGATCGCTGTGCTGTCGCGGAACCCGCGTCTGTATTCCACCCGTCGCCTGGTCGAAGCCGGTATAGAGCGTGGCCATGAAATGGTGGTGATCGATACCCTGCGCGCCTACATGAACATTGCCAGCCACAAGCCGCAAATCCACTACCGCGGCAAACCGCTGGAGGGTTTCGATGCGGTGATCCCGCGGATCGGCGCATCGGTCACGTTTTATGGCTGTGCGGTGCTGCGCCAGTTCGAAATGATGGGGGTGTTTCCGCTCAACGAATCGGTGGCCATCGCCCGTTCGCGGGACAAACTGCGTTCCCTGCAATTGCTGTCGCGCCGGGGGATCGGTTTGCCGGTCACCGGTTTTGCGCACTCCCCGGATGACATTCCCGACTTGATCGAGATGGTCAACGGCGCGCCGCTGGTGATCAAGGTGCTGGAAGGCACCCAGGGCATCGGCGTAGTGCTGTGTGAAACGGCGACGGCGGCGGAGTCGGTGATCGAGGCCTTCATGGGCTTGAAGCAGAACATCATGGTTCAGGAGTACATCAAGGAAGCCGGCGGCGCGGACATTCGCTGTTTCGTGGTCGGTGACAAAGTGATCGCAGCGATGAAGCGCCAGGCCAAGCCGGGGGAGTTTCGCTCCAACCTGCATCGCGGTGGCAGTGCGAGCCTGATCAAGATCACCCCGGAAGAACGCATGACCGCGTTGCGGGCAGCGAAGGTCATGGGTTTGGCGGTGGCGGGGGTGGATATCCTGCGTTCCAATCATGGGCCGCTGGTGATGGAAGTGAACTCGTCGCCGGGACTGGAAGGGATTGAAACCACCACCGGGAAGAACGTGGCGGGGATCATCATTGAGCATCTGGAGAAGAATGGCGGGCCGAATATGACGCGGACCAAAGGTAAGGGTTGAGCCTGAAAAGATCGCAGCCTCGCTTCGCTCGACAGCTCCTACAGGATTGATCGTTCCCACGCTCTGCGTGGGAACGCCTCCACGGACGCTCCGCGTTCGGCTCTGGATGGGACGCGGAGCGTCCCGGGCTACATTCCCACGCAGAGCGTGGGAACGATCGGGTTAAACCGCATCCCGCGGCAACATTAACCCAAGCGGCAACCGCACCCGTGCTTCCAGCCCACCACCGGAGCGGTTGCGCAGCTCGACATTCCCGCCATGCATCGAGGCGATTCGCTTCACGATCGCCAGCCCCAACCCGGTCCCCTTCCCGCCCCGGGCCCGATCGCCACGGGTGAACGGGTTGAAAATCGCTTCCAGCTCCGACGGATCGATCCCCGCGCCACGGTCCATGACACTCAGCACCACATATGGCGCACTGGTATCCCCGGACACATAAGCCGCCACTTCCACTCCGCTGCCAGCGTGATGCAAGGCATTACCGATCAGGTTGTTCAACAGCCGCTTCATCGACACCCGACGCAACGGGAACGGCTGGATCGGTTCCAGACGCAAGTGCACTTTTTCCTCGTTCTGGTTGTACGGCGCGGCGACTTCGCGAACCAGATCGCTCAGGTCCACTTCTTCCACCAACTCGTCACGACCGTCGCGAATGAAGGCCAGGAACTGGTCAAGAATCGCGTCCATGTCTTCGATGTCGCGGATCATGTCGTCCGTCAGGTCGCTGTGATCGCCCATCAGTTCCAGGGACAGCCGCAAACGCGTCAGCGGCGTGCGCAGGTCGTGAGACACCCCGGCCAGCATCAGCTCGCGCTCACGCCCCGCCTGTTCGACGTCTTCGGCCATCTGGTTGAAGGCGCGATAGACCTCGGTCATTTCACTCGGCGTGTCGCTGATCGGCAGGCGCACACTGCGGCCCTGACCGAGTTGCCGTGCGGCATAGACCAGACGTTTCAACGGTTGATTGAGCTGGCTGACGAAAATCCACGCCGAAGCGGTCGACAACAAGCCGATGGCGAGGAACCAGCCGAGCACGTTCCAGATTTTCTGGCCGCGCAACGGATGCGGGTACAGCGGCACTTTCAGCCAGCCATCACCCAGGCTGGGCGCCCGGACCCACAGCGCCGGTGGCGAGTGCATGCGTAATCGTACTTCGGTGTCGGCACCCAGTTCGGCCTGCATCTGTCGCTGGTAGATCTCGCTGTACGGCCAGTGCTGCTCGCCTTCCGGCACACCGGCGCCCACCACCCGGATCAGGGTCGCGGCATCGGCAATTTTCGCGCGGTTCTCTTCATCGGCAGCCCAATAGGCGCGCAGCGTCAGGGCGACGCCGTGACTGTATTGGCGATCCACCAGCACGTCTTCGTTCATCAACAGATAAACCAGGGTCAGCGCCTTGGAGAACAGGACGACGATCAGCACCAGCCACAGGGTGCGGGAGAAGAAGCTCTGGGGGAACCAAACAGGGGTTTTCATGGGTAACCGCTACACACTTGCAGGAGCGAGCGATGCTCGCATATTGCGGATCGCGAGTCTGCGGGAAAGGTCATCCGACCCGTTACCCGCAGGACCCGCTCCTACAAATCACCGATCACTTCGTGGCGGCGCCATCCGGAACGAACACGTAGCCCACGCCCCAGACGGTCTGGATGTAGCGCGGTTTGGACGGATCGGGCTCGATCATCCGGCGCAGACGGGAGATCTGCACGTCGATGGAACGCTCCAGGGCATCCCACTCGCGGCCACGGGCCAGGTTCATCAGCTTGTCGCGGGTAAGCGGTTGACGAGCGTTCATGACCAGAGCCTTGAGCACCGCAAACTCACCGGTGGTGAGCATGTGCACTTTGTCGCCACGCTTGAGTTCGCGGGTGGCCAGGGACAGTTCGTAGTCACCGAAGGTCACGCTTTCGTCTTCGCTGCCCGGCGCACCCGGCACAGGTGCTGCCTGGCGCCGCAGCACCGCTTTGACCCGGGCCATCAGCTCGTCCGGGTTGAACGGCTTGGCCAGGTAATCATCGGCGCCCAGTTCCAGGCCCTTGATGCGGCTCAGCTCGTCGCCCTTGGCGGTGAGCATGATGATTGGAATCTGATTGTTCGCCGTGCGCAGGCGGCGACAGGCGGTCAGGCCGTCTTCGCCGGGCAGCATCAGGTCGAGGACGACCAGGTTGAACACTTCACGCGCCAGCAGGCGGTCCATTTGTTCGGTGTTCGGGACGGCGCGGGCACGGTAGCCCTTGCTGACGAAAAAGCGTTCCAGCAGGCTGCTCAGCCCTGGATCGTCGTCAACAATAAGAATTTTTTCGCCTTCAGCAGTTTGTGCAGTGCTGCTCATTGGATGCTCCTTTGATCTCGGCGCGCATTATGGCGTAGCTGCCGTTATACGCACCGTGTGCATTGTTAGCAGATTTTTCCTTCACCGCCAGAAAACCAGCCTTTTCGCCTACAGCCTGCAATGCCCCCGAATGACCGAACGCTGGTTATAATGCGCGGCCTTTTGTGTCAGGCAACGTCTGATCGTTATTGCCGGTAACCACTTTTTATTTTCATGGCGCTGGCAGTAATTGTTCGATTTCACGGGTCAACGGCAAGCCTGTTGATCCAGGTAGCGGCGCTCGCCAGGCCGCTCAACCAGACTCGCGAAGGCCCTATTTCCGCGCCTGCGAGCCTGCTTTCACAATTTGTCAGGTGGTTTTATGGACAGCATCAACAGCCGCATCGCCGAGGAACTCGGCGTCCGCCCACAACAGGTCGAAGCGGCCGTCGCGCTACTCGATGAAGGCTCCACGGTGCCCTTCATCGCCCGCTACCGGAAAGAGGTGACCGGCAGCCTCGATGACACGCAACTGCGTCATCTGGAAGAGCGTCTGCGCTACCTGCGAGAACTCGACGAACGGCGTATCAGCATCCTTGCCAGCATCGAGGAGCAAGGCAAGCTGACCCCTGCACTTGAGCGCGACATCAAGCTCGCCGACACCAAGACCCGCCTCGAAGACTTGTACCTGCCGTACAAGCAGAAGCGCCGCACCAAGGGCCAGATCGCCCTGGAAGCCGGCCTCGGCGAACTGGCCGACGGCCTGTTCAACGATCCGACCCTGAACCCGGAAACCGAAGCCGCGCGCTTCATCGACGCCGAAAAAGGCGTGGCCGATGCGAAGGCTGCCCTCGAAGGCGCCAAGTACATCCTCATGGAGCGCTTCGCCGAAGACGCCGGTCTGCTGGACAAGTTGCGCAACTACCTCAAGCAGGAAGCCACCCTCAGTGCCCGCGTGATCGCCGGCAAGGAAGAGGAAGGCGCCAAGTTCCGCGACTATTTCGAACACGACGAACCGCTGAAAAGCATGCCGTCCCACCGCGCGCTGGCGATTTTCCGTGGCCGCAACGAAGGCATTCTCAGCTCCGCGCTGAAAGTCGGTGACGAGCTGCCGGGCACCATGCACCCGTGCGAAGGCATGATCGGCCAGCAATTCGGCATCCAGAACCAGAACCGCGCCGCCGACAAATGGCTGGGCGAAGTGGTGCGCTGGACCTGGAAGGTCAAGCTCTACACCCACCTGGAAACCGACCTGCTGGGCGAGCTGCGCGATGGCGCGGAAACCGAAGCGATCAACGTGTTCGCCCACAACCTGCACGACCTGCTGCTGGCCGCGCCGGCCGGCCCGCGTGCCACCCTGGGCCTCGACCCGGGCCTGCGCACCGGCTGCAAGGTCGCCGTGGTCGACTCCACCGGCAAGCTGCTGGACCACGCCACGGTTTACCCGCACGTGCCACACAACAAGTGGGACCAGACCCTCGCCGTGCTCGCCGCCCTGTGCGCCAAGCATTCGGTGGACCTGATCGCCATCGGCAACGGCACCGCCAGCCGCGAAACCGACAAACTGGCCGCTGAACTGATCAAAAAATACCCAGCCATGAAGATGACCAAAGTCATGGTCTCCGAGGCTGGTGCATCGGTTTACTCGGCCTCGGAACTGGCTTCCAAGGAATTCCCGGACCTGGACGTGTCGATCCGTGGCGCGGTGTCCATCGCTCGTCGCTTGCAGGACCCGCTGGCCGAGCTGGTGAAAATCGATCCGAAATCGATCGGCGTTGGCCAATACCAGCACGACGTGTCGCAGCTGAAACTGGCGCGCGGCCTGGACGCGGTGGTCGAAGACTGCGTGAACGCCGTGGGCGTGGACGTCAATACCGCCTCCGTGGCGCTGCTGGCGCGCATCTCCGGCCTCAACGCGACCCTGGCGCAGAACATCGTTGCCCACCGCGACGAGCACGGTGCGTTCAAAACCCGTGCGGCCCTGAAGAAAGTCGCCCGCCTGGGTGAAAAAACCTTCGAACAGGCCGCCGGCTTCCTGCGCGTGATGAACGGCGACAACCCGCTGGATTCGTCGGCGGTTCACCCGGAAGCCTATCCGCTGGTGCAGCGCATTGCCGCTGAAACCGACCGTGACATTCGCTCGCTGATCGGCGACGCCGCGTTCCTCAAGCGCCTTGATCCGAAGAAGTACACCGACGAAACGTTCGGCCTGCCGACGGTCACCGACATCCTGCAAGAGCTGGAAAAGCCTGGCCGCGACCCGCGTCCCGAGTTCAAGACCGCCGAGTTCCAGGACGGCGTCGAAGACCTCAAGGACCTGCAACTGGGCATGATCCTCGAAGGCGTGGTCACCAACGTGACCAATTTTGGTGCCTTCGTCGACATCGGTGTGCATCAGGACGGTCTGGTGCACATTTCCGCGCTGTCGGAGAAGTTCATCAAGGATCCGCGCGAAGCGGTGAAGGCCGGTGATGTGGTCAAAGTGAAGGTCATGGAAGTCGATATCCCGCGCAAACGCGTTGGCCTGTCGATGCGCATGAGCGACACCCCGGGCGAGAAAATCGACGGCGCTCGCGGTGCACGTCCGGGGTCCGCTCCGCGCCAATCCCAGAACACCGCGCCACGTAAGGAAACCCCGGCAGCGGCTCCGACCAACAACGCCATGGCGTCGCTGTTCGCCAACGCCAAGCAGTTGAAGAAACGCTGATGGAGATCCCGGCCGGCTTGACCGAAAGCGCGTTTTTCAAGCTGCTGGGGTGTCGCTTGCACAGCCTTGAAACCGGGGTGGCGCAAGTCGCCCTGGCGCTGGAGCCGCAGTTGCGCAATCGCGGCGGCAAACTGCACGGCGGGGCCTTGTTCAGTCTGGTGGACATTGCCATGGGGCTGGCCTGCTCCAGCACCCATGGCTTTGACCAGCAGAGCGCGACCATCGAGTGCAAGATCAACTACATCCGCGCCGTCGCCGACGGTGAGGTGATGTGCACGGCCAGGGTGATCCACCCGGGCCGCCGCACGCTTGTAGTCGAGGCCGATGTGATGCAAGGCGACAAACTGGTCGCAAAAGCACAAGGCACGTTCGCTGTCCTGTAGCCCCCAATCATCAATTTGAGTTAATTTCGGCGCTGTGACTACAGCGTCGGAGTTTTCTGCGCTCATGTCTGCCAGATTCAAGGATTGAAGTTGGCCTTTCAATACGGGCCTGTATGGCTCAAGAACCAGGCGAAAACGCCAGTTTCAACTTCACCCTTGTAGACCGTCTTGCCCACCCCCATATTGGGGCGACTGACGCGTGAAGGAATCCAACTTGAGCGAACTTCTCAACCGCCGCCTGGCTCTGCTCGGCGAGCGCGCTAACCTCTCTCTGCTCGAACAGTGCCTTCACGGCATCGAACGTGAATGCCTGCGCGTGACCGGCGAAGGTCGCCTGGCGCAAACACCGCACCCCGAAGCACTGGGTTCCGCGCTGACCAACGAACAAATCACCACCGACTATTCCGAGTCGCTGCTGGAGTTCATCACGCCAGCCCTGCCAGACCCGGCGCAGATGCTGGCGAGCCTGGACAGTATTCACCGTTTTGCCTACAGCAAGCTCGGCAACGAGTACCTGTGGAGTCCATCGATGCCGTGCCCGTTGCCGGCCGAGGAAGACATCCCGATCGCCTATTACGGCACCTCCAACATCGGTCAGCTCAAGTACGTCTATCGCAAGGGCCTGGCCCTGCGTTACGGCAAGACCATGCAGTGCATCGCCGGGATCCACTACAACTTTTCCCTGCCGGAAAAGCTCTGGCCGCTGCTCAAAGAGGCTGAAGGCTTTGACGGCACCGACCGCGATTTCCAGTCGTCGGCCTACATTGCGCTGATTCGCAACTTCCGTCGCTACAGCTGGCTGCTGATGTACCTGTTCGGCGCATCCCCTGCACTGGACGCCGGTTTCCTGCGCGGTCGCTCGCATCAGCTGGAACAACTGGATCCGGACACCTTGTACCTGCCGTACGCCACTAGCCTGCGCATGAGTGATCTGGGTTACCAGAGCAACGCCCAGGCCGGTCTGACGCCGTGCTACAACGACCTGACCAGCTACACCGACAGCCTGCGCAAAGCGGTGGCTACGCCGTATCCACCGTACGTCGAGGTGGGTACGCACAAGGACGGTGAGTGGGTTCAGCTCAACACCAACATCCTGCAGATCGAAAACGAGTACTACTCCAACATCCGTCCGAAGCGCGTGACCTACACCGGCGAACGGCCGATTCAGGCGCTGGTGGCCCGTGGCATCCAGTACGTTGAAGTCCGCTGCCTGGACATCAACCCGTTCCTGCCGATGGGCATCGACCTCACCGAATCACGGTTCCTCGACGCTTTCCTGCTGTACTGCGCGCTGAACGACAGCCCTCTGCTGACCAGTACCAGCTGCGGTAACGCAACGTCGAACTTCCTCAGCGTGGTCAAGGAAGGTCGTCGTCCGGGCCTGCAGCTGCAACGCGACGGTCAAGCGGTGGACATGAAGGAATGGGCCGGCGAATTGCTGGAAAAGATTGCGCCACTGGCGGCGCTGCTGGATCAGAGCCATGGCGGTGATGCCCACAGCAAGGCGCTGGACGCCCAAATGGCCAAGGTCCAGGATTCGTCCCTGACGCCATCGGCCCAGGTGTTGGCGGCAATGGCCGAACACAAGGAAAGCTTCGCCCAGTTCTCCTTGCGCCAAAGCCAGGTGCATGCGGAGTTTTTCCGCAGCGAGCCGCTTTCAGGCGAAGAACAGGCCAGGTTTGAAGAGCTGGCGCGTTCGTCGTTGGCTCAACAGGCTGAGCTTGAACAGAACGAAGTCGGCGATTTCGATGTGTTTGTCGGGTCGTATCAGGCGAGCATTCTGGCGATCAGCAATTAGACGTAAACCTCTGTGGCGAGGGAGCTTGCTCCCGCTCGGCTGCGCAGCAGCCGTAAAATCTGCGACGGTGTTTAATCTGACACAACACCTTCGCTGTTTTTGGGAGTCCTTCGGCCTCCAGCGGGAGCAAGCACCCTCGCCACAAGAGCAATACACGACTATTCTCCCTTAGAATTTTCCGCTCATAAGCTCATTCTAAAAAGTTATTTATTTTAGGTTTCTTATATCATTTAGTCTCCTTTCACGCCGACTCTCGGTCGCCTGACAAGGAGCTTCCCGATGAAACTGACTTTCCCCCTTCGCCTCCTGGCAGCCGCGTCGTTGGCTGCGGCGAGTTTCCTGGCTCAGGCGGCAGATGTGACCGTCGCCTACCAGACCACCGTAGACCCGGCCAAAGTCGCCCAAGCCGACGGCGCCTACGAAAAAGCCACCAAAGCCGATATCAGCTGGCGCAAATTCGATAACGGCGCCGACATCATCGCCGCCATCGCTTCCGGCGACGTGCAGATCGGCTACCTCGGTTCCAGCCCCCTGACGGCGGCAATCACCCGCAAAGTCCCGGTGGAAACCTTCCTCATTGCCACCCAGATCGGCGCTGCCGAAGCCTTGGTCGCGCGCGACGGTTCCGGGATCAAGACCCCGCAAGACCTGATCGGCAAGAAAGTCGCCGTACCGTTCGTCTCTACCGGCCACTACAGCCTGTTGGCCGCGCTGAAACACTGGAACATTGACCCGTCGAAAGTCACCGTGCTCAACCTCGCGCCGCCCGCCATTATCGCGGCGTGGAAACGCGGTGACATCGACGCCACCTACGTGTGGGACCCGGCCCTCGGAGTGGCCAAGGAAAACGGCAAAGTGCTGATCACTTCCGGTGAGTTGGCCAAGTTCGGCGCGCCGACCTTCGACGCCTGGATCGTGCGCAAGGACTTCGCCCAGAAGCATCCGGAAATCGTCACCGCATTCGCCAAAGTGACCCTCGATGCCTATGCCGACTACCGCAAGGATCCGCAAGCCTGGCTGGCCAACCAAAGCAACGTCGACAAACTGGTGAGACTCTCCGGCGCCAAGGCCAGCGATATTCCGCTACTGCTGCAAGGCAACGTGTATCCGCTGGCGGCTGATCAGGTGATCACCCTCGGTGCGCCGACCACCAAGGCCATCACCGACACCGCGGTGTTCCTCAAGGAACAGGGCAAGGTCGAGGCCGTGCTGCCGGACTACGCGCCGTACGTCAGCGCCAAGTACATCACCAACTGATCGGGAGTTAACCGCGATGGCTTTGCTACAGCTGGAGCGCATCAGCGCACAGTACCCAGGCAGCACGGAACCTGTGCTGGCGGATATTTCCCTGAGCCTTGGGCCCCAGCAGTTGCTGGTCGCCCTCGGCCCCTCCGGCAGTGGCAAGACTTCGCTGTTGAACCTGATTGCCGGTTTCGTCGAGCCCAGCGCCGGGTGCATCACCCTTGACGGCGTGCCGGTCAAAGGCCCGAGCGCCGAGCGCGGCGTGGTGTTTCAGGATGACGCCCTGCTGCCTTGGCAGGACGTGCTGGCCAACGTCGCTTTCGGCCTGGAACTGGCCGGCATTCCCCGGGACAAACGTGAAATCCGCGCCCGGGAAATGCTCGCGCTGGTGGACCTTTCCGGCTTCGAAAACCGCCGCATCTGGCAACTCTCGGGCGGGCAGAAACAACGTGTTGGCCTCGCCCGCGCCCTCGCCGCCGACCCTCGGGTGTTGCTGATGGACGAACCCTTCGGCGCCCTGGATGCCTTCACCCGCGAACAGATGCAGGAGCTGCTGTTGCAAGTCTGGCAACGCACCGCTAAACCGGTGTTCCTGATTACCCACGATATTGAAGAAGCGGTGTTCCTCGCCACCGACCTGATTCTGCTGGCGCCGAATCCCGGGCAAGTCGTCGAGCGTCTGAGCCTGGATTTTGGCCAACGTTACGCCGCAGGGGAATCGGCGCGCTCGATCAAGTCCGACCCACGCTTTATCGAAACCCGCGAACACGTGCTCGCCAAAGTGTTTTCCCAACGCAGTGCCGTCCAGCGGCAGGAGCGCGCATGAGCAGTTATGGAATTCCCGCCGCAACGGTGAAACCCGGTTCAAAGGTGAAGGGCTCGGCGGTGATTGCGCTGCGCCGCCGTATCAGCACGCGCGGGATCAGTGTGTTGACCCTGATCGCACTGTTGACGATCTGGTGGGCCGTCACCGCCACCGGGTTGATCGAACCGCTGTTCCTGCCGCCCCCCTCCGCAGTGCTGCAAAAAGGCTGGTTGCTGGTGACCAGCGGCTACATGGATTCGACCTTGTGGCAGCACTTGGGCGCGAGCCTCAGCCGCATCGGTTTGGGCCTGGGCTTCGCGGTACTGACCGCCGTGCCGGTCGGCATTGCCATCGGCCACAACCGCATTGCTCGCGGCATTCTCGATCCGCTGATCGAGTTTTACCGCCCGATTCCGCCCCTGGCCTATTTGCCGCTGATCGTGATCTGGTGCGGCATCGGTGAGCTGTCGAAAGTGTTGCTGATCTACCTGGCGATCTTCGCCCCGATTGCCATCGCCACCGCCACCGGCGTACGCACCGTCGACCCGGCGAAATTGCGCGCTGCACAGTCGTTGGGTGCGACTCGGGCGCAGTTAATTCGCCATGTGATTCTGCCCAGTGCCTTGCCGGACATTTTGACCGGTGTGCGCATTGGTTTGGGGGTGGGTTGGTCGACGCTGGTGGCTGCCGAGTTGATCGCCGCCACCAGCGGTCTGGGCTTCATGGTGCAGTCGGCGGCGCAATTCCTGGTCACCGATGTGGTGGTGCTGGGGATTCTGGTGATCGCGCTGATCGCCTTCGCCATGGAAATGGGCCTGCGCGCCCTGCAACGCAAACTGGTGCCGTGGCATGGCCAGGCTCACTGAATATTCATGTGTCGACACCCCGGATTGAAGAGAACCACCATGAGCCACCTGACTATCGCCCCTTTAAGCTGCGCCCTCGGCGCGCAAATCAGCGGCGTCGACATCAGCCAGCCGCTGAACGTGGAACAACGCGACGCCATCGAGCAGGCGCTGCTCAAGTATCAGGTGCTGTTCTTCCGTAACCAGCCGATCGAGCCACAGCAACAGGCGCGATTCGCCGCCTATTTCGGCGACCTGCATATTCATCCGATCTACCCGAACGTGCCGGAACAACCGGAAGTGCTGATCCTCGACACCGCCGTCACCGACGTGCGGGACAACGCGATCTGGCACACCGACGTGACGTTCCTGCCGACCCCGGCGATGGGCGCGGTGCTCAGCGCCAAGTTGTTGCCGGAGTTTGGTGGCGACACCCTGTGGGCCAGCGGCATTGCGGCGTACGACGCGTTGTCGGCGCCGATGAAAACCTTGCTCGAAGGACTCACTGCCACTCACGATTTCACCCGCTCGTTTCCACTGGAGCGCTATGGCAACACACCTGAAGCACTGGCCCAATGGGAAGAAGCCCGGCGCAAAAATCCGCCGCTGTCACACCCGGTGATTCGTACGCACCCGGTGAGCGGGCGTCGTTCGTTATTCGTCAATGAAGGGTTCACGTCGAAGATCAACGAGTTGTCGGAAACCGAGAGCGAAGTAGTTCTGAAGTTCTTGTTCGCCCACACCACACGGCCGGACTTCACCATTCGCTGGCGCTGGCAGAAAGACGACATCGCGTTCTGGGACAACCGCGTGACCCAGCATTACGCAGTGGATGATTACCGCCCGGCACGGCGGGTGATGCAGCGGGCGACGGTGTTGGGGGATATGCCGTTTTTCCGGTGAGCCGATCGTTCCCACGCTCCGCGTCACTAGTGTCCGGTAAAACCTTTTCAGAGCTGAAGGCTGCCTTGGGCAGCCTTCAGCTCTGTTCGCTT
>NZ_JBXANU010000033.1:0-65630 GCF_058802085.1 Pseudomonas sp. GW822-FHT02G04 | reverse complement strand
CAGGCACAGCAAGGGGGAGCAAGCTCCCCCTTTAGTTTTTACCGGACACTAGTGACGCGGAGCGTGGGAACGATCAGGCAGAGCGGCGGACGCCCGCCCGATCCCGCGAGCGTGTTAACATCGCCGCTTTTGCACGATTGACCCGTTGAGAGCTGAGCACTGATGGCCACCAGATCCGTTGTACTCGATACCGAAACCACCGGCATGCCGGTGACCGACGGCCACCGGATTATCGAAATCGGTTGTGTCGAGTTGCTCGGTCGGCGCCTGACCGGCCGGCATTTCCACGTTTACCTGCAACCGGATCGCGAGAGTGACGAAGGCGCCATCGGCGTCCACGGCATCACTAACGAATTTCTGGTGGGCAAGCCGCGTTTCACTGAAGTGGCCGATGAATTTTTCGAGTTCATCAAGGGCGCGCAGCTGATCATCCATAACGCGGCGTTCGACGTTGGCTTCATCAACAACGAATTTGCTCTGATGGGCCAGCACGATCGCGCGGACATCACACAGCACTGCACGATCCTCGACACCCTGATAATGGCCCGGGAACGTCACCCGGGGCAGCGCAACAGCCTCGATGCCTTGTGCAAGCGCTATGGCGTCGACAACTCCGGCCGTGAACTGCACGGCGCCTTGCTCGACTCCGAGATTCTCGCCGACGTTTACCTGACCATGACCGGCGGCCAGACCAGCCTGTCGCTGGCCGGTAACGCGTCCGATGGCAACGGTTCGGGCGAAGGCGCGGACAACTCCGCCACGGAAATCCGTCGTCTGCCGGCCGATCGTCAGCCGACCCGGATCATCCGCGCCAGTGAAGAGGATCTGGCCCAACACGTCGCGCGCCTGGAAGCTATCGCCAAATCCGCCGGTGCGCCGTCGCTGTGGCAGCAACTGGCCGAGGCCAAGGCGCAGGCCTGATCGTGATGGGCTTTTGTGGCGAGGGAGCTTGCTCCCGCTCGGCTGCGCAGCAGTCGCAAATCCTGCCAACACGGTTTATCTGAGGCAATGCAGGGGGCCGCTTCGCAGCCCAGCGGGAGCAAGCTCCCTCGCCACAGGTAATCATCCTTGGCCACATCATGGTGCACCGGTTGTTCCACCACAGGGCACGCCCCCTCGCCACATGCGCTCCAACCCTCTACCCTGAGGTAATTGGCAGGCCACGATCTGCCGCCTCAGGACGCCGAGCCTCATGTATAAAGATTTGAAATTCCCGGTCCTGATCGTCCACCGCGACATCAAGGCCGACACCGTTGCCGGTGATCGTGTGCGTGGCATTGCCCGGGAGCTGGAGCAGGAAGGTTTCAGTATCGTTTCGGCGGTTGATTACACCGAGGGGCGTCTGGTTGCCTCGACCCATCACGGCCTTGCCTGCATGTTGATTGCCGCCGAAGACGCCAGCACCCACGCCCATCTTCTGCATAACATGGCCGAACTGATTCGCCTGGCGCGGGTTCGGGCGCCGGACCTGCCGATTTTCGCCCTGGGCGAGCAAGTCACCCTGGAAAACGCCCCGGCCGACGCCATGGCCGAGCTCAATCAGCTGCGCGGCATTCTCTATTTATTCGAAGACACCGTGCCATTCCTCGCCCGTCAGGTTGCCCGCGCGGCGCGCAAGTACCTGGATGGCCTGTTGCCGCCGTTCTTCAAGGCGCTGGTGCAGCACACCGCCGACTCCAATTATTCTTGGCACACGCCGGGGCATGGCGGCGGCGTGGCGTATCACAAGAGCCCGGTAGGGCAGGCGTTTCATCAGTTTTTCGGGGAAAATACCCTGCGTTCGGATTTGTCGGTGTCGGTCCCTGAACTCGGTTCGCTGCTCGATCACACCGGTCCCTTGGCCGAGGCGGAAGCGCGAGCAGCACGCAACTTCGGCGCCGATCACACCTTTTTCGTGATCAATGGCACCTCGACCGCCAACAAGATCGTCTGGCATTCCATGGTGGCCCGCGATGATCTGGTGCTGGTGGATCGCAACTGCCATAAGTCGGTGTTGCACGCGATCATCATGACCGGCGCGATTCCGCTGTACCTGTGCCCAGAGCGCAATGAGCTGGGGATCATCGGCCCGATCCCGTTGAGTGAGTTCAGCCGCGAATCGATCCAGGCCAAGATCGACGCGAGCCCGCTGACCCAGGGCCGCGAGCCCAAGGTCAAGTTGGCGGTGGTGACCAACTCGACTTACGACGGCCTCTGTTACAACGCTGAGCTGATCAAGCAGAGCCTGGGCAACAGTGTCGAGGTGCTGCATTTCGACGAGGCCTGGTTCGCCTACGCGGCGTTCCACGAGTTCTTCGCCGGCCGTTACGGCATGGGCACGTCCCGCAGCGAAGACAGCCCCTTGGTGTTCACCACCCATTCCACGCACAAACTGCTGGCGGCGTTCAGCCAGGCGTCGATGATTCACGTGCAGGACGGCGGTGCGCGGCAGTTGGATCGCGACCGTTTCAACGAAGCGTTCATGATGCACATCTCGACTTCGCCGCAGTACAGCATCATCGCCTCGCTGGACGTGGCCTCGGCAATGATGGAAGGGCCGGCCGGTCGTTCGCTACTGCAGGAAATGTTCGACGAGGCCCTGAGCTTTCGCCGGGCGCTGGCCAATCTGCGCCAGCATATCGCCGCCGATGACTGGTGGTTTTCCATCTGGCAGCCACCCTCGGCGGAAGCGATCGAGCAGGTGGTCAGCGAAGACTGGCTGCTGCAACCCGACGCCGACTGGCACGGCTTTGGCGGCGTGACCGACGACTACGTGCTGCTCGATCCGATCAAGGTCACGCTGGTGATGCCGGGGCTGACGGCGGGCGGTGCGCTGAGTGCGCGCGGGATTCCGGCGGCGGTGGTCAGCAAGTTCCTCTGGGAGCGCGGGCTGGTCGTGGAAAAGACCGGGCTGTATTCGTTCCTGGTGCTGTTCTCGATGGGCATTACCAAGGGAAAATGGAGCACGCTGCTGACCGAGTTGCTGGAATTCAAGCGCAGCTACGATGCCAACGTCAGCCTGTCGTCCTGCCTGCCGTGCGTGGCGCAACAGAACGTTGCCCGTTATCAAGGCATGGGTTTGCGCGATCTGTGCGATCAATTGCACGCCTGTTATCGCAGTAATGCCACGGCCAAACACCTCAAACGCATGTACACAGTGCTGCCGGAAGTCGCGATGAAGCCGGCGCACGCCTATGATCAATTGGTACGCGGGGAAGTGGAGGCCGTTTCGATCGATGCTCTGGACGGGCGGATCGCGGCAGTGATGCTGGTGCCATACCCACCGGGGATCCCGTTGATCATGCCCGGCGAGCGTTTCACCGAGTCGACCCGCTCGATTATCGATTACCTGAAGTTTGCCCGGGCGTTCGACAGCAGCTTCCCCGGGTTTGTCGCTGATGTGCATGGCTTGCAGCACGAAGACGAGGGCAATGGACGGCATTACACCGTCGATTGCATCAAGGAATGAGGACCTTTGCGAGTATGCAACCTGTCATGAATCCCAAATACCCAGGCCTCTCGGTGCGTGTCGCCGATGAGGGGTTTGCGGCTTATATCTGGGGCAGTGATTTCAGTTTTGAAGTCGCCGCCTATGGCGCCGCACAAATCGGCAAACCGGTGGCGCAGTGGCCGGTGACGCCAATCACCCCGTATCGCAAGTGCTACGGCATCGATCCTGAAGAGTTCAGCAGTTTTCGCGATGCCGCCGACAGTGCGATTTTCATGGCTTATCTGGATGACGAGCCGGTGGGCCACCTGGTGGTCAGCACCAACTGGAACGGCTTCGCCCATATCGATGAGTTGGCGGTGCATGCGCCGGCGCGTCGCCATGGCGTGGCCAAGGCGTTGCTGGATGTGGCGCAGTTCTGGAGCCGCAAGAAGAAACTGCCGGGCATCATGCTGGAAACCCAGAACAACAACTTGGGTGCCTGCCGGCTGTATGAACGCTGTGGCTATGTGATTGGCGGGATCGATCATCTGCGCTATCGCGGGATCGACCCGAACACCGCCGAAGTCGCCTTGTTCTGGTATCGATTGTTCGATAACCCGCTGGAAAAACCGATCAGCTCGCCAGCATCGCCACGGCTTGTTCCGTGATGATGTCCAGCAGCGTCTGAACCGCCGGAGAGGGTTCGGCATTTTTCAGGCGCAAGGCATAGACGCTGATCGGTACCGCAGGCGCCAGCGGGCAGGCATCGAGCCCGGCCGATTTGGCACCGAGGGCGGTAAACGGGTCGACAATCGCCAGGCCTTCACCGGCCTCGACCATGCTGCGCATCATCTGATGCGTCTGCACCCGGGTCTGGATGACCGGGGCAGGGCGCAGCGCATGCAGCTTGTTGTCCAGCGCCGGGCTGAGCGGGTCGTGACCTTCCAGGCCGACCATCGACTGGCCGGCCAGGTCTTGCAGCGAGATGTACTTTTGCTTCGGTTGCAGCCAGCCATGGGGTGCCAATAGCTGGAGCTTGCCCTGGGCGATGACCCGGCAATCGATATCGGCATGGTCCGGGTCGTGCAGGCTCAGGCCCAGATCGCTTTCGCGCAGCAGCAGGCTTCTGACAATCTCGCGGGTCGGTTGGCTCAGGAGGGTGCAAGGTGCATCGGGGAGGCGTCGGCGCAGCGCCGCGATGCTCTGCGGCAACAGCTGTTGCGCCAACGGTGGGGTGCAGATGATTCGCAGGGGCGGGGCCAGATATTGCTTGAGGCTGCTGGCCAGTCGCTGGACCGGCTCAAGGGCTTCGTAGATGCGGGCGATCTCGACCTGCAACTCCCGCGCCTCGCGCGTGGCTTGCAGACGGCCACGCACGCTGGCAAACAGCATGAAACCCAACTGATCCTCGGCATCGCGCAGCGTGCGTTCAACCTCGGTCACGGGCAACTGCAACCATTCGGCGGCGGTGCCCAGGTGACCGGTCTGCAGGAGCGCCTGGATCACTTCGATATGACGTAAACGCATGCGTGAAGTCCATGTTCAGCAGGTGAGGGAGTCAGTGACTGAATCCTAACTCAAGTGCGCGCATATGACTTCTGCTCATAACAGCGGGTTATGAAGCGACGTTCGTTTCAGGTTCGCGAATAAGGGTGACACCGGTTTGCACCAGCACAAACTCATTGTCATCGAGTTTGTTGACCCGGTCGCCAATGGCCAGTTTATAGGTGGTGACAGGCGCAGAGCCGGCGAGGCCGTCGTGCGACAGGGTGGATTCCTGGAACTCATGCACGGAATAAACACGGCCTTCCGCGTCTCTTGCATGGAACTGACCGACGAGTACTGCTGCCATCTGCTTAGAACCTCTGGAGATAAATCACTCAATTTGCGGTTCTGTAGACCGTGGTTGGGCGAGGTAAGTTTTCCTACAGGAAAAAAATAGTCAGGGGCGGCGATTTTCCGTCGCCCGCTGGTTGAATCGTCATTTGATCATCTATAACTAGAAGCTCTTTCCATCGAACAGTCGAGTATCTTCCATGAGCAACGTCTACGAGATCGCCGTTCTGGTCGGCAGCTTGAGAAAAGCATCGATCAACCGCAAGGTCGCGCTGGCGCTGGCCGAGCTGGCGCCTGCCAATCTGAAGCTGACTATCGTCGAAATCGGCGATTTGCCACTGTACAACGAAGACATCGATGGCGATTCACCGCCGGCAGCCTACAGCACTTTCCGACAACAAGTGCGCTCATCCGACGCGGTGCTGTTCGTGACCCCGGAATACAACCGTTCGGTGCCTGCGCCGTTGAAGAACGCGATTGACGTCGGTTCGCGTCCCTATGGCAAGAGTGTCTGGGACGGCAAGCCGGGTGCAGTGATCAGCGCTTCACCGGGCGCCGTCGGCGGATTTGGCGCCAACCACAATGTGCGCCAGTCGATGGTGTTTCTCAATGTGCCGTGCATGCAGCAGCCGGAAGCTTATCTGGGCGGTGCCGGTTCAGCGTTCGACGAGGCGGGCAAGTTGTCGGAGTCGCTCAAGCCGTTCCTGCAGAAATTCATCAATGCGTATGCGCAGTGGGTCGAGCAGCATAAAAAGCCATGACCAACTCTTTTGGCAAACCACAACCCCTGTAGGAGCGAGGCTTGCCCGCGAAGGACACGCCGCGGTTTTTCAGGTACTGCGCGTCATCGTTCTTCGCGGGCAAGCCTCGTTCCTACGGGTTTCTGCGTTTAGAACCTTCACTTTACGGTCTATTCAAACCTCCCTATATTCCGCGCTTCGTTTTTCCGTCGGGCTGGAACCGGGTTTATATGCTCATCGCATCGTTGATTTTTTTGCTGACCATCACCCTGGTGATCTGGCAACCCAAAGGCCTGGGCGTCGGCTGGAGTGCGGTATTCGGCGCGGTGCTGGCGCTGCTGTCCGGGGTGGTGCACCTGAGCGATATTCCGCTGGTGTGGCAGATTATCTGGAATGCCACCGGCACCTTTGTTGCGCTGATTATCATCAGCCTGCTGCTGGATGAGGCGGGGTTCTTTGCCTGGGCCGCGTTGCATGTGGCCCGTTGGGGGCGGGGCAGCGGGCGCAAGCTCTTTGCTTATATGGTGCTGCTCGGCGCACTGGTCTCTGCGTTGTTCGCCAATGACGGCGCGGCGCTGATTCTTACGCCGATCGTGATTTCCATGTTGCTGGCGTTGCGTTTTTCCCCGGCGGCGACCCTGGCGTTCGTGATGGGGGCCGGTTTCATCGCCGACACCGCGAGCCTGCCGCTGGTGGTGTCGAACCTGGTGAACATTGTTTCGGCTGACTTCTTCAAAATCAGTTTCAACCGCTACGCCGCGGTGATGATCCCGGTCAACCTGGTGAGCGTGGCGGCGACCCTGGCAATGTTGATGGTGTTCTTCCGTCGCGACATCCCCCGTGATTACGATCCCGGGCAATTGGCAGACCCGGCCACCGCGATTCACGACACCGCGACGTTTTATGCCGGTTGGGTCGTGCTGGTGATTCTGCTGCTCGGCTGCTTTGCCCTAGAGCCGTTGGGCATTCCGATCAGCGCGATTTCCTCGGTGTGCGCCGCACTGCTGCTGGCCATTGCCGCCCGTGGCCACAAGATTTCCACGCGCAAGGTGATGAAAGAAGCGCCGTGGCAGATCGTGATTTTTTCCTTAGGGATGTACCTCGTGGTGTATGGCCTGCGCAACGCCGGGCTAACCGGGTATCTGGCCGGTTGGCTGGATGGCTTTGCCGGTTACGGCGTATGGGGCGCGGCCATGGGCACCGGGGTGCTGACGGCGTTGCTGTCGTCGGTGATGAACAATCTGCCGACCGTGCTGATCGGCTTGCTCTCGATCGATGCCAGTCAAGCGACCGGCGTGGCGAAAGAGGCGATGATCTACGCCAACGTCATCGGCAGCGACCTGGGGCCGAAAATTACCCCGATCGGCAGTCTGGCGACCTTGCTGTGGCTGCATGTGTTGCAGCGCAAGAATATCCGGATTGGCTGGGGGTATTACTTCAAGGTCGGGGTTGTGCTGACGGTGCCGGTGTTGTTGGTGACGTTGGCGGCTTTGGCGTTGCGGTTGTCCATCTAGACCGCGTTGGCCCATTCGCGGGCAAGCCTCGCTCCTACAGGGTTTAGTGTTGATTATGAATGTGTGAACGACACAAAACCCGTAGGAGCGAGGCTTGCCCGCGAATGAGCCCGCCCAGGCACTACAAAACTCAACCACTGCCCGGCACATTCGGCCAAAGATCGGACACCAGAAACAGCCGCTCGGCCTCTTCCCAATCCCCTTTGGCATTCTCTGTCAGCCGCACCATCAATTGCGCCGGTGCCAGCGGGTCCAGATCGCTCAGCCACGCATCCAGCTGTTCAGCGCCCCAGGTCTGCTCTTCGGGATAGTGCGCCGGCGCCAGCCAGGCATGGCGGGGCAGGGGTTGCCAGCGACCGAACGGACGCTGCACGACAAAATCCGCCCAGTCCTTCTGGTGCAGCCAGCTACCGCGCAAATGCTGAGGGTGTGCGCCGCTCGGTGGTTCGGCCTGCCCCGGCCACGGATAGAGCAGATAACCACCCAGCCACAGGTGCGCGCTGAACTGCTGGATATCCAGCGATGCCAGCACTTCACGGCTCTCCGCCCGCGCTGAAATCGGCAATTGATGTCGGCTCAGGTGTTCCAGTTTGCGGTCCAGTCGATCATGGCAGCCCGGTCCGAGCCACTGCGCGGTGTCATGGCCGTCACCGTTCTGCGGGCCGAGGTAGAGTTTGATCGCCAGTTCCAGATGATGCACGCCATCGCGATCGCGCAGCAGCATGTCCAGCTCGCCCAAGGTGTGGCCTTCGCGGCGGATCGGCATGTTGGCGGCAATCAGCTCGATCCCCGGCGCGTGCCGCACGGCGTACTGCCATAGCCGTTCGTAGTACAAACCCAGGCGCCGGGTCCTGGCCTGGGCCAGCCAGTGCAGCAAATCGTAACTGTCACGGTCCAGTTGCCTGAGCCAGTGTTCCAGGCGCTCCGGAGCCTGCACCCAATCGCTGCCGGCCAACGGATGACGCTGCGGCCACGGGGTGGCACTGAGCATCGGCGGCGCGAGGATGACCCAAGCCAGGTCGCGCACTTCAGGGTGGCGCAACTGGTGAGGTAACTGGAGCAAATCTGGAAATAGGATCATCTTGCGAGCATAGCCCGAAACGCGAGCACACCGTTGTGGCTGAAAGGGTTTTGTCTACGCCGCGCTTTCGCCCATAATCGTGTTTTTCGCCGTCGCAGGCCGCCGCGTCCCAATAGGAGCCCCATGGAGCAATTTCGTAATATCGGCATCATCGGTCGCCTGGGCAGTTCTCAGGTGCTGGATACCGTCCGCCGACTGAAACGGTTTCTGCTCGATCGTCACCTGCACGTGATCCTCGAAGACACCATCGCCGAAGTCCTGCCGGGCCATGGCCTGCAAACTTCGTCGCGCAAGATGCTCGGTGAAGTCTGTGACATGGTGATTGTGGTCGGTGGTGACGGTAGCCTGTTGGGCGCCGCCCGGGCGCTGGCCCGGCACAATATTCCGGTGCTCGGCATCAACCGTGGCAGCCTGGGATTCCTCACCGATATTCGCCCCGATGAGCTGGAAGTCAAAGTCGCCGAAGTGCTCGACGGCCACTATCTGGTGGAAAACCGTTTCCTGCTGCAAGCCGAAGTCCGGCGCCACGCCGAAGCCATCGGCCAGGGCGATGCGCTGAACGACGTGGTGCTGCACCCCGGTAAATCGACGCGAATGATCGAGTTCGAACTGTACATCGACGGCCAGTTCGTCTGCAGCCAGAAGGCCGACGGCCTGATCGTTGCCACGCCCACCGGTTCGACCGCCTACGCGCTGTCGGCGGGCGGCCCGATCATGCATCCCAAGCTCGACGCTATTGTGATTGTGCCGATGTACCCCCATACCTTGTCGGGTAGGCCGATTGTGGTCGATGGCAACAGTGAGCTGAAAATCGTCGTGTCCAAAGATATGCAGATTTACCCGCAAGTCTCCTGTGACGGGCAGAACCACTTCACCTGCGCGCCCGGTGACACCATCACCATCAGCAAGAAAGCGCAGAAGCTGCGGCTGATTCACCCACTCGACCACAACTACTATGAAGTCTGCCGGACCAAGCTCGGCTGGGGCAGCAAGTTGGGTGGTGGAGGCGACTGATGCTCGATCCCGCGCGTAGCTACGACCTGATCGGTGACGTGCACGGTTGCGCTCTGACCCTTGAGCATTTGCTCGACCGGCTCGGTTACCACAAACAGGCGGGTGTCTGGCGGCATCCGTCGCGTATGGCGGTGTTCCTCGGCGACATCATCGACCGCGGCCCGCGCATTCGCGAGGCGCTGCACATCGTCCACGACATGGTCGAGGCCGGCCAGGCGCTGTGCATCATGGGCAACCATGAATTCAACGCCCTGGGCTGGAGCACGCCGGCGCCGCCGGGCAGCGGCAAGCAGTTCGTGCGCGAACATACGCCGCGCCACGCACGCCTGCTCAAGGAAACCCTGACCCAGTTCGAGGATCATCCCGAGGAATGGCAGGACTTCCTGCAATGGTTCTACAAGCTGCCATTGTTCGTCGACGCCGGGCGTTTCCGCGTGGTGCATGCCTGCTGGGACGCCGGCCTGATCGAACCGTTGCGCGGCTTGTTCCCTGACGGTTGCATCGACGAACATTTCCTCCAGGCCTCCGCGGTGCCGGGCAGTTTCGCCTGTACCGTGTTCGATCGCCTGTTGCGCGGCACCGACATGCGCTTGCCCCACGGCTTGACCATGACCAGCGGCGACGGCCTGACCCGTTCCTTCTTCCGCACCAAATTCTGGGAAGACGACCCGCAAACCTACGGAGACATCGTGTTCCAGCCCGACGCCTTGCCTGAACCGGTGGCCCGCACGCCGCTGTCGTCCAGTGAAAAAGACAACCTGCTGCGCTACGGTATCGATGAGCCGATGTTGTTCGTCGGCCACTACTGGCGCAGCGGCAAACCGGCGCCGATCCGCCCGAACCTGGCGTGCCTGGATTACAGCGCGGTGCTCTACGGCAAACTGGTCGCTTATCGTCTGGATCAGGAAACCCGTCTCGACCCGCATAAATTTGTCTGGGTCGATGTCGAGCGGCCGGAGTTGCTGCAATGACGGCGGTAGCGGTATTGCGTCTGCCGCTGGCAGTGGATTTGAGCGGGTTCGTCAAACTGCTGCAGCGCATGCAAGTGCCCCATCGGGTCAGCGAAGAGGCGGGCGAGCAGGTGTTGTGGGTACCCGCCAGCATCAGCGAAGACGTGCGCTCGTTGTACGAACGTTTCCCGGCCGGCGACCCCGATCAGCAACTGGATATCCCGGAGGCGCCGACCCTGCAGCGTCCGGGCTTTGTCGAGCAGTTGCGCCACAGCAAGGCCACGGCGTTCGTGCTGTTGCTGAGCCTGATCGTCGGCGCGGTGACGCTGCTGGGCGAAAACCTCGAGACGATGCGCTGGCTGACCTTCCTCGATTTCCGCGTGGTCGGCGAATACATCCATTTCACACCACTGGCCGACAGCCTGGCGGCGGGGCAGTGGTGGCGCCTGGTGACGCCGATGCTGATCCACTTCGGCATCCTGCACCTGGCCATGAACGGCATGTGGTACTGGGAACTGGGGCGGCGCATCGAGTCGCGTCAGGGCAGCATCAACCTGATCGGCCTGACGTTGCTGTTCAGCCTGGTGTCCAACTATGCCCAGTTCCTTTTCAGCGGCCCGACCCTGTTTGGCGGGTTGTCCGGGGTGCTGTACGGCCTGCTCGGGCATTGCTGGATCTTCCAGCTGTTGTCGCCGAACCCGGCTTATCGCCTGCCTCGTGGGGTGTTGGTGATGATGCTGGTGTGGTTGCTGCTGTGCCTGTCGGGCTTGGTCTCAATGATCGGCTTCGGCGAAATTGCCAACGCGGCCCACGTCGGCGGGTTACTCATCGGATGCTTCACCGGTTTGTTGGGCGGCTTGTTCAACCGCCGTAAACTGACTTCTAAATAAGCTATGTGAATGAAGAGCGCGGAGACCCTGATGTCCTCTTTTAACGAAATGATCAAAAACATCACCCCGGATATCTACCAGAGCCTGAAACTGGCGGTGGAAATCGGCAAATGGTCCGACGGTGGCAAGCTCACCGCCGAGCAGCGCGAACTGTCCCTGCAAGCGATGATCGCCTGGGAAATCCAGAATCTGCCCGAGGAAGAGCGCACCGGCTACATGGGCCCGCAGGAGTGCTCGTCGAAGTCGATCGAAGTGCCGAATATTCTGTTCAAGTCGGATGCCATCCATTGATCGAGATTGGCCGCGGTGCAATCAGCAAAATGTCGGCGCGCCTTGACGGGCCGAACGTGCAGTACGCTTTTCGTCTGGGCGAGGTAGAGGTCCCGGTCAATCCATTGATCGGCACTACGGTGCGCCTGGAATACCTGGGGGCGATCCACTGCACCCATTGCGGACGCAAGACCAAAACCAGTTTCAGCCAGGGTTACTGCTACCCGTGCATGACCAAACTGGCCCAGTGCGACATCTGCATCATGAGCCCGGAGCGTTGCCACTACGACGCTGGCACTTGCCGGGAGCCTGAGTGGGGCGAGAAGTTCTGCATGACCGACCATGTGGTTTACCTGGCCAATTCGTCGGGGATCAAGGTCGGCATTACCCGCGCCACCCAGCTGCCGACCCGCTGGCTCGATCAGGGCGCCAGCCAGGCGTTGCCGATCGTGCGCGTCTCGACCCGTCAGCAGTCGGGCTTCGTCGAAGACCTGTTCCGCAGCCAGGTCGCCGACAAGACCAACTGGCGTGCTTTACTCAAGGGCGATGCGGTGTCGGTGGATCTGGCGCAGGTTCGCGATCAGCTATTTGAAAACTGCGCCGAAGGTTTGCACAGTTTGCAGGAGCGATTCGGCCTACAAGCAATCCAGACGATTACCGATGTCGAACCGCTAGAAATCCGCTACCCGGTCGAGCAGTACCCGGCCAAAATCGTCAGCTTCAACCTGGACAAGAACCCGATTGCCGAAGGCACGCTGTTGGGGATCAAGGGCCAGTACCTGATTTTCGACACCGGCGTGATCAATATTCGTAAATACACGGCCTACCAGCTCGCCGTGCATCAGTAAGGACTCCAGCATGCGCACCGAACAACCGAAGATGATTTACCTGAAGGACTATCAGGCGCCCGAGTACCTGATCGACGAGACGCACCTGACCTTCGAGTTGTTCGAGGACCACAGCCTGGTCCATGCGCAACTGGTGATGCGCCGCAACCCTGAACGTGGCCCGGGCCTGCCGCCGTTGGTGCTGGATGGCCAGCAACTCGAACTGCTGTCGGTGACATTGGCCGACCGCGAACTGAGCGCTGCCGACTACCAGTTGACCGAGAACCATCTGACCCTGCAGCCGACCGAAACAAGTTTCACGGTCGACACCAGCGTCCGGATCCACCCGGAAACCAACACTGCCCTGGAAGGCCTGTACAAATCCGGCACGATGTTCTGCACCCAGTGCGAGGCCGAAGGTTTCCGCAAGATCACCTATTACCTCGACCGCCCGGACGTGATGAGCACGTTCACCACCACGGTGGTCGCCGAGCAGCACAGCTATCCGGTGCTGCTGTCCAACGGCAACCCGATTGCCTCCGGTCCCGGCGAAGACGGTCGTCATTGGGCGACCTGGGAAGACCCGTTCAAGAAGCCTGCCTACCTGTTCGCGCTGGTGGCCGGTGACCTGTGGTGTGTCGAAGACACTTTCACCACCATGGCCGAGCGCTCCGTGGCGCTGCGCATTTATGTCGAGCCAGAAAACATCGACAAGTGCCAGCACGCCATGAACAGCCTGAAGAAG
The DNA here is from genome assembly GCF_058802085.1 of Pseudomonas sp. GW822-FHT02G04. Taxonomy (NCBI): domain Bacteria; kingdom Pseudomonadati; phylum Pseudomonadota; class Gammaproteobacteria; order Pseudomonadales; family Pseudomonadaceae; genus Pseudomonas; species Pseudomonas sp. GW822-FHT02G04. Next base: position 52,354 of record NZ_JBXANU010000033.1, on the reverse strand, counting down.
TCCATGCGTTGGGACGAAGAAGTCTACGGTCGCGAGTACGACCTGGACATCTTCATGATCGTCGCGGTCAACGACTTCAACATGGGTGCCATGGAAAACAAGGGCCTCAACATCTTCAACTCCAGCGCCGTGCTGGCCCGTGCCGAAACCGCTACCGACGCCGCTCACCAGCGGGTCGAGGCGATTGTCGCTCACGAATACTTCCACAACTGGTCGGGCAACCGCGTGACCTGCCGCGACTGGTTCCAGCTGTCGCTGAAAGAAGGCTTCACCGTGTTCCGCGATTCGGAATTCTCGGCCGACATGAACTCGGCCACGGTCAAGCGCATCCAGGACGTAGCGTACCTGCGCACCCACCAGTTCGCCGAAGATGCCGGCCCCATGGCCCATGCCGTGCGCCCGGACAGCTTCATCGAGATTTCCAACTTCTACACCCTGACCGTGTACGAAAAGGGTTCGGAAGTGGTCGGCATGATCCACACCTTGCTTGGCGCCGATGGTTTCCGCAAAGGCAGCGACCTGTACTTCGCACGCCATGACGGCCAGGCCGTGACCTGCGACGACTTCATCAAGGCCATGGAAGATGCCAATGGCGTCGACCTGACTCAGTTCAAACGCTGGTACAGCCAGGCCGGCACACCACGTCTGGCAGTGAGCGAGTCCTACGACGCAGCGGCGAAAACCTACAGCCTGACCTTCCGTCAGAGCTGCCCGGAAACCCCGGACAAGGTGGAAAAACTGCCGTTCGTGATTCCGGTGGAGCTGGGTCTGCTTGATTCGAAAGGCGCAGCGATTGCAGTGCGTCTGTCCGGTGAAGCCAGTGCTCAAGGTACTTCGCGAGTTATCTCGGTGACTGAAGCCGAGCAGACCTTCACCTTCGTCGACATTGCTGAAAAACCACTGCCTTCGTTGCTGCGCGGCTTCTCGGCGCCGGTGAAACTGAGCTTCCCGTACGATCGCGATCAACTGATGTTCCTGATGCAGCACGACAGCGACGGTTTCAACCGTTGGGATGCCGGCCAGCAATTGTCGGTGCAGGTGCTGCAAGAACTGATTGCCCAGCAGCAGAAGGGCGAGGCGCTGGTGCTGGATCAGCGTTTGATTGCAGCGCTGCGTACCGTACTGGCCGACGAGACGCTGGATCAGGCGATGGTTGCGGAAATGCTCTCGCTGCCGAGCGAAGCGTACCTGACCGAAATCAGCGAAGTGGCTGATGTCGAGGCTATTCACACGGCTCGCGAATTCGCTCGCAAGCAATTGGCGGACAACCTGTTTGATGCGTTGTGGCAGCGTTATCAGGCCAACCGCGATCTGTCGAAGAAGACTCCGTATGTGGCCGAGGCCGTGCACTTCGCCCGCCGCGCACTGCAGAACATTGCGTTGTCCTACCTGATGCTCAGCGATAAACCAGAAGTGTTGGCCGTGACCCTTGAGCAGTTCGACGCGTGCGACAACATGACCGAGCGCCTGACCGCGTTGGCGGTGCTGGTGAATTCGCCGTTCGAAGAGCAGAAAGCCAAGGCACTGGCGAGCTTCGCCGAGCACTTCAAGGACAATCCGCTGGTCATGGATCAGTGGTTCAGCGTTCAGGCCGGCAGTGTATTGCCCGGCGGTCTGGCGCGGGTCAAAGCCTTGATGCAACACCCGGCATTCAACATCAAGAACCCGAACAAGGTGCGGGCACTGGTCGGCGCGTTTGCCGGGCAGAACCTGATCAACTTCCACGCGGCGGATGGTTCCGGGTATCGGTTCCTGGCGGATCTGGTCATCGAGTTGAACGGGTTTAATCCGCAGATTGCTTCTCGCCAACTGGCGCCGCTGACTCGCTGGCGCAAGTACGACAGCGCCCGTCAGGTGTTGATGAAAGGCGAACTGGAGCGGATTCTCGCTTCGGGGCAACTGTCCAGCGACGTGTACGAAGTGGTCAGCAAAAGCCTGGCCTGACCTTGCCCACCTGATCGTCTGATCGTTCCCACGCTCTGCGTGGGAATGCATCCCGTGACGCTCCGCGTCACAGCCTCAACAGCGGACGCAGAGCGTCCATGGCGGCATTCCCACGCGGAGCGTGGGAACGATCTTCCGACCCGACACCATCACCGCTCCGAATGCCTCCCCATTCACCCACGCCCCATATCCCCCTGGTTAACAAAACATAACGTGGCGTCGATTGTCAGACCTTTCCAAACCCCGATAGGATAAGCCCAGCTTCCGAAGGGGCTCTGGATTGCGGGTTTCAGGACTATGCTCTGGAATAGGGCAGTCCCGGTGAGCACCCCCTTACGGCGCCCTGAAAGGTTGAATGACCTAACAATAATAATGGGGGAAGGTCTATGAGTGAGCCTGTCATGGGTGTGAGTATTTGCCGCCCGCCGGCGTTACGCAGGTTCGTGTTGCTGGCTACAGCGCTCTCGCTGTTGGGTTGTGCCGTGTTGTCGGCCCCTGTGCTGGCCGCTGCCGCGCCGACCGCCGACGTGGTTTATTCCGTTGAATCCGCCAAGGCCAGCAAAGGCCTGATGCTCGATGTCGTACATGCCGGCAAACGCCTGGTGGCGGTCGGCGATCGCGGGCACATCCTGTATTCCGATGACCAGGGCGCGACCTGGACCCAGGCCAAGGTGCCGACCCGGCAACTGCTGACCGCGGTATTTTTTGTCGACGACAAACACGGTTGGGCCGTCGGCCATGACGCACAGATCCTCGCCAGTGAAGACGGCGGCGTCACCTGGAGCAAGCAATTCGAAGACCTGAAGCGCGAATCGCCGCTGCTCGACGTCTGGTTCAACGATGTCAACAGCGGCTTTGCCGTGGGCGCTTACGGTGCTTTGCTGGAAACCACCGACGGCGGCAAAAACTGGGAAGACGCCAGCGATCGCCTGGACAACGAAGACCAGTACCACCTCAACGCCATAGCTGCAGTCAAGGATTCCGGCATTTTCATCGTCGGCGAGCAGGGCAGCATGTTCCGTTCCGCCGATGAAGGGCAGACCTGGGAAAAGCTGGAAGGCCCATACGAAGGCTCGCTGTTCGGCGTCATCGGCACTGCGCAACCGGCCACGCTGCTGGTCTACGGCTTGCGGGGCAATCTCTACCGCTCCACGGATTTCGGCACCACGTGGGAGCAGGTCGAACTCAAGGCTGCACGCGGTGCGCTGGAATTCGGCCTGTCCGGCGCCACGCTGCTCGACGACGGTTCCATCGTGATCGTCGGTAACGGCGGCAGTGTCATTCGCAGCAGTGACGACGGCGAAACCTTCAGCGTGTTCAACCGTCCCGATCGCATTTCCGTCTCGGCGGTCACGGCGGCGGGCAACGGCAATCTGATTCTGGCCGGGCAGGGCGGCGTTCGCGTCACTTCGCCAACTGGCGCAGAGAATGGAAAAAACGGGTCGTCCAAATGAGCCGGGCAAATAATAAGAAGGCGGGTCTATGACATCCTTAACCACTCCTCATCAGGACAAGGCGACGTTTCTTGAACGCCTGATCTTCAACAACCGCCCGGCGGTGATCGTCATCTGCCTGCTGGTCAGTATTTTCCTGTTCTGGCAGGCGACGCTGATCCGGCCGTCCACCAGCTTCGAAAAAATGATCCCGCTCGAGCATCCGTTCATTGAAAAGATGATGGAGCATCGCAACGATCTGGCGAACCTGGGCAACACCGTACGGATTTCCGTGGAAGCCACCGACGGCGACATCTTCTCCAAGGAGTACATGGAGACCCTGCGCCAAATCAACGACGAGGTGTTCTACATCTCCGGCGTCGACCGTTCCGGCCTCAAGTCGCTGTGGAGCCCGAGCGTGCGCTGGACCGAGGTGACGGAGGAGGGCTTCGCCGGTGGTGAAGTGATCCCCCAGAGCTATAACGGCTCCCTGCAGAGCCTCGACCTGCTGCGCAACAACGTGCTCAAGTCCGGGCAAGTCGGGCGTCTGGTGGCCAACGACTTCAAGTCGAGCATCGTCGACATCCCATTGCTGGAGTCCTACCCGGACCCGCAGGACCAGGGCAAGTTGCTGGCGCTGGACTACCGCAAGTTCTCACACGAACTTGAAGACAAGATCCGCAACAAGTTCGAAGCCCAGAACCCCAACGTGAAGATCCACATTGTCGGGTTCGCCAAGAAAGTCGGTGACCTGATCGATGGGCTGGTCATGGTGGTGATGTTCTTCGGCGTCGCCTTCGTCATTACCCTGATCCTGTTGTACTGGTTCACCAACTGCATGCGCAGCACCGTGGCGGTACTGAGTACGACACTGGTGGCGGTGGTCTGGCAGCTCGGCTTGATGCACTTTTTTGGCTTCGGGCTTGATCCGTACTCGATGCTGGTGCCGTTCCTGATCTTCGCCATCGGGATTTCCCATGGCGTGCAGAAAATCAACGGTATCGCCTTGCAGTCCAGCGAGGCGGACAACGCACTGACCGCGGCGCGGCGTACATTCCGTCAGTTGTTCCTGCCGGGGATGATCGCGATCCTCGCGGATGCGGTGGGCTTTATCACGCTGTTGATCATCGACATCGGCGTGATTCGCGAACTGGCCATCGGCGCGTCCATCGGCGTGGCGGTGATCGTGTTCACCAACCTGATCCTGCTGCCGGTAGCGATTTCCTACGTGGGTATCAGCAAACGCGCCGTCGACCGCAGCAAGAAAGACGCGCACCGCGAGCATCCCTTCTGGCGCCTGCTGGCGAACTTTGCCAGCCCGAAAGTCGCACCGGTCTCCATTGCCCTGGCGCTGATTGCCTTCGGTGGTGGCCTCTGGTACAGCCAGAACCTGAAAATCGGCGACCTCGACCAGGGCGCGCCGGAACTGCGTCCGGACTCGCGTTACAACAAGGACAACAGTTTCATCATCAACAACTACTCCACCAGTTCCGACGTGTTGGTGGTGATGGTCAAGACCAAATCCGAAGGTTGCTCGCGCTATGAAGCCATGGCGCCGATCGACGAGCTGATGTGGAAGATGCAGAACACCGAGGGCGTGCAATCGGCGATCTCGCTGGTGACGGTGTCCAAGCAGATGATCAAGGGCATGAACGAGGGCAACCTGAAATGGGAAACCCTGTCGCGCAACCCGGACGTGCTGAACAACTCCATCGCCCGTGCCGATGGTCTGTACAACAACAATTGCTCCCTGGCGCCGGTGCTGGTGTTCCTCAACGATCACAAGGCCGAAACCCTGGATCGCGCGGTTCATGCGGTGCAGGACTTCGCCAAGGACAACAACAAGGAAGGCCTGGAGTTCATCCTCGCCGCCGGTAACGCCGGGATCGAGGCCGCCACCAACGAGGTGATCAAACGCTCCGAACTGACGATTCTGGTGCTGGTGTACATCTGCGTCGCGACCATGTGCATGATCACCTTCCGTTCCTGGGCGGCGACCTTGTGCATCGTGCTGCCGCTGGTGCTGACCTCGGTGCTCGGCAACGCACTCATGGCGTTCATGGGCATCGGTGTGAAAGTGGCGACCTTGCCAGTGGTGGCACTCGGGGTGGGGATCGGCGTGGATTACGGGATCTACATCTACAGTCGCCTGGAAAGCTTCCTGCGTGCTGGTCTGCCGCTGCAAGAGGCGTACTACCAGACGCTGAAATCCACCGGCAAGGCTGTGCTGTTCACAGGTCTGTGCCTGGCGATCGGTGTGTGCACCTGGATTTTCTCGGCGATCAAGTTCCAGGCCGACATGGGCCTGATGCTGACCTTCATGCTGCTCTGGAACATGTTTGGCGCGTTGTGGCTGTTGCCGGCGCTGGCGCGGTTCCTGATCAAGCCGGAGAAACTGGCAGGGCAGAAGGGCAACTCGCTGTTTGCTCACTGACCGGCCGCTGAAACAACAAAGCCGCAACCTTGGTTGCGGCTTTTCTGTTTATGAAGATCTTTTGACTTTGCTTTACGAGGGATCGGTGCCGAGCACCACATTCAAGGCATTACGCGCATCGTCGAGTTGCACCAACGTCGCATGCCGCGCGCCCAGCGCATCGCGATTCTCGATCGCCGTAAGAATCGCCTTGTGCCGAGGCAACGCCAGTTCATGCAGGTTCGGCCGTTGGTTGGAGTGTTTCAAGGCTTCGGCAATCGCCACCGACAACATGTTGCACAGGTTCGCCAGCAGGTCGTTGTGGGTCGCGTCGGCGATGCGGCTGTGGAAATCCAGGTCCGGCTGCAACAAGGCTTCAGGCGTCGGTGCCGCTTCCATGCGCTGGTAGGCTTCACCGATGGAGGCGATGTCTTCGTCGGTGGCGAACTGCGCGGCCAATGCGGCGGCGGCCGGTTCGATGATGCTGCGCACGCTGGTCAGCAGGCTGAAGAACTCATTCTGCGGGCTGCTTTGCATCAACCAGTGCAGCACGTCCGGGTCGAGCATGTGCCATTCCCGGCGCGGCTTGACCACGGTGCCGACCCGCGGACGGGAATACACCAGGCCCTTGGCAACCAGCACTCGGGTCGCTTCGCGCAGGACTGGCCGGCTGACCGCGTATTCCTCGCACAACAGGGCTTCGGCGGGCAGCTTGTCGTCCGGTTTGAAACGTCCCGAGACAATCTGCATGCCCAGTTCCTGGACGATGCGCGAGTGCATGCTTTTGCGGTCAGAGGGTTTGCGGTAATCCATGGGGAACGGCGCGATCCTGTGCGATGGGGTGCTGCGCATGATAGCAGGCGCGGCGGGTACAATCATTGTGGCGAGGGAGCTTGCTCCCGCTCGGCTGCGAAGCAGTCGCAAATCGGCCGGCACGGTCTGCCTGACAAATCGCGACTGCCTGTATTGGGGCCGCTTCGCAGCCCAACGGGACGGTGCGGCGATCCGACAAGCTCCCTCGCCACAGGTTCTGCTGTGGTTACAGAATCCAGAGGGTCAGTGAGAGTGACGCGGCACCTCGGCTCCACGACAACCGACGAGGAAGTCGAAGTCGCAGCCCTGATCCGCCTGCAGCACATGGTCGATGTACAGCTGGCGATAGCCGCCCACCAGCAACTGCTGCGGCGGTTGCAGATCGGCCATGCGCGCGGCCAGTTCGGCATCCGGAATATCCAGGTGCAAACGTCCATTGGCGCAATCAAGCTCGATCCAGTCGCCTTCCTTCACCGCAGCCAAAGGCCCGCCGGCGGCCGCTTCCGGTGCCACATGCAAAACCACGGTGCCGTACGCCGTGCCGCTCATGCGCGCATCGGAAATCCGCACCATGTCGGTCACACCCTGGGCCAGCAGCTTGGCCGGCAAGCCCATGTTGCCGACTTCGGCCATGCCTGGATAACCCTTCGGCCCGCAGTTTTTCATCACCAGAATCGAGTTGGCATCCACGTCCAGTTCCGGGTCGTTGATCCGCGCCTTGTACATGTCGAAGTTCTCGAACACCACCGCGCGCCCACGATGTTGCATCAGCTCGGCACTCGCTGCGGAGGGTTTGAGCACCGCACCCAGTGGCGCCAGGTTGCCGCGCAGCACACAGATGCCGCCGTCGGCGCGGATCGGGTTGTCGAGGGTGCGGATCACTTCGTCCTGGCCATAGATTGGCGCGTCCTTGGTGTTCTCGCCGAGGGTTTTGCCGTTGACGGTGAGGGCGTTCGGGTTTGGAATCAGGTTGGCTTCGCCGAGGCGACGCAGCACCGCAGGCAAGCCGCCAGCATAGTAGAACTCTTCCATCAGGAAGCGACCGGACGGTTGCAAGTCGACAATGGTCGGCATGCCGCGACCGATGCGGGTCCAGTCATCCAGATCCAGTTCGACACCGATGCGCCCGGCGATGGCTTTCAAATGGATCACCGCGTTGGTCGAACCGCCGATGGCGGCGTTCACCCGGATGGCGTTTTCGAAGGCTTCTTTGGTGAGGATTTTCGACAGCTTCAAATCTTCGCGAACCATCTCCACCGCACGCATGCCAGACATGTGCGCCAACACATAACGGCGCGCATCAACCGCCGGAATCGCCGCGTTGTGGGGCAGGGACGTGCCCAGTGCTTCAGCCATGCAAGCCATGGTCGAGGCGGTGCCCATGGTGTTGCAAGTACCGGCCGAACGAGACATACCGCCCTCGGCCGCGAGGAAATCATCAAGGGTGATGGTGCCAGCCTTGACCTGTTCGCTGAGCTGCCACACCACCGTGCCCGAACCAATGTCCTGGCCCTTGTGCTTGCCGTTGAGCATCGGCCCACCGGTCACGACGATCGCCGGCACGTCGCAACTGGCCGCGCCCATCAGCAGCGCCGGAGTGGTTTTGTCGCAACCGGTGAGCAGCACAACGCCGTCGATAGGGTTGCCGCGAATGGCTTCCTCGACATCCATGCTCGCCAGGTTACGGGTGAGCATGGCGGTGGGGCGCAGGTTCGATTCGCCATTGGAGAACACCGGGAATTCCACTGGAAAACCGCCGGCTTCGATCACCCCGCGTTTGACGTGCTCCGCGATCTGGCGGAAATGCGCGTTGCACGGGGTCAGTTCCGACCAGGTGTTGCAGATGCCGATGATCGGCTTGCCGTGGAACTGATGGTCGGCGATGCCCTGATTCTTCATCCAGCTGCGGTACATGAAGCCGTTCTTGTCGGCAGTGCCAAACCATTGGGCGGAGCGCAGGGTGGGTTTCTTATCAGTCATGATCGGTTCTCTTATTGTATGACTATATTGTTCGAGCTACGGCGTAACATAAGCGCAATTTCCGCTGTTTGGAAGTGTTGTTGCTTAAATAGTATTACTATATAGTCGATTTCAACGGAGGGATGGCCCTGGTGGTTTTCCGCGAGAGGCGTCCCCCGAGGTTCTATAACAACAACAATCGGAGACCGAACTCATGAGCCAGGAATTGCGGCTTATACGTCGCATCACGCTGAAACTGATTCCCTTCCTGATCCTGCTGTACCTGATCGCCTATGTGGATCGCTCCGCCGTGGGGTTCGCCAAACTGCACATGGGCGCCGACGTCGGTATCGGTGACGCGGCTTACGGATTTGGCGCCGGGCTGTTCTTCATTGGTTACTTTCTGCTGGAAATCCCCAGCAACCTGATGCTCGACCGCTTCGGCGCCCGCCGCTGGTTCGCGCGGATCATGCTCACCTGGGGCGCCATCACCATCGGCATGGCGTTCGTCCAGGGACCGAACAGCTTCTATGTGATGCGCTTTCTGCTCGGCGCGGCCGAAGCCGGGTTCTTTCCGGGCGTGCTGTACTACATCACCCAATGGTTCCCGATTCGCCATCGCGGCAAGATCCTCGGGCTGTTCATCCTTTCCCAACCCATCGCAATGATGATCACCGGCCCGGTGTCCGACGGTTTGCTCGGCATGGACGGCATCCTTGGCCTGCACGGCTGGCAGTGGCTGTTCATCGTCATCGGTACGCCAGCGATCCTGCTGACCTGGCCGGTGCTGCGCTACTTGCCGGACGGCCCGGACCAAGTGGAATGGCTGGATCAATCCGAGAAAGACTGGCTGACCGGGGAACTGAAAAAAGACCTCGCCGAATATGGCCAGACCTGCCACGGCAATCCGCTGCATGCACTGAAGGACAAACGGGTGTTGCTGCTGGCGCTGTTCTATCTGCCGGTGACCCTGAGCATCTATGGTCTCGGTTTGTGGCTGCCGACGCTGATCAAGCAGTTCGGTGGCACGGACCTGGTGACCGGGTTCGTGTCATCGGTGCCGTACATCTTCGGGATCATCGGTTTGCTGATCATTCCGCGCAGTTCCGACCGCCTGAATGATCGCTACGGTCATCTGGCGGTGCTGTATGTGTTGGGTGCCATCGGCCTGTTCCTCAGCGCCTGGCTGTCGGTGCCGGTGCTACAACTGGCGGCGCTGTGCCTGGTGGCGTTCGCGCTGTTTTCCTGCACGGCGGTGTTCTGGACCTTGCCGGGGCGATTCTTCGCCGGCGCCAGTGCAGCGGCGGGGATCGCCTTGATCAATTCGGTGGGCAACCTCGGCGGCTACATCGGCCCGTTCGTGATCGGTGCGCTGAAGGAATACACCGGCAACCTGGCGTCGGGGCTGTACTTCCTGTCCTGCGTGATGGTGTTCGGCCTGGTCCTGACCGGCGTGGTGTATCGCCTGCTGGAGCGCAAGCACGTGCTGCCGGCCGACCAGTTTGCCGCCAGCGCTCGCGGCGCTACCCGTAGCTGACGGGAAACTGGCCAACAAGTTCTGCATTAACAGGAGAAGGTTCATGCGTTTAGTTCAGTTCGAATTGAGTAATGGCGAGCGCCGCGTCGGCGTGGTCGAAGACGATCTGGTGCGCGAAGTGCGGGATGCGCACACGGTGCGGGATCTGGCGCTGGCAGCGATCGAGGCGGGGGTCAATCTTGAGCAACAGGTTCAAACCCTGGGGCTGGGCATCAGCCACAACTATGCCGAGCTGCTGGCCAAGCTGCGCATCCTGCCGCCGCTGGATCACCCGGACCCGGCGCATATGCTGGTCAGCGGCACCGGCCTGACCCATTTGGGCAGCGCCTCGGCCCGGGACAAAATGCATCAGCAGGTCGGCGACGAAGCGGCGATGACCGACACCATGCGCATCTTCAAATGGGGCGTGGAGGGTGGTAAACCCGCATCCGGCTGGGCTGGTGTACAACCGGAATGGTTCTACAAGGGCGACGGCAGCATCGTCGTGCGACCGGGCAAACCGTTCCCGTTGCCGCCCTTTGCCGAAGATGCCGGGGAAGAGCCAGAGCTCAGCGGCCTCTATGTCATCGGCCACGACCGCAAACCGTATCGCCTCGGTTTCGCGGTGGGCAACGAGTTCTCCGATCACGTGATGGAACGCAAGAATTACCTTTACCTGGCCCATTCGAAACTGCGCAGTTGCAGCTATGGCCCGGAGCTTCGGGTCGGCGAATTGCCGCAACACCTGGCGGGCACCAGCCGCATCTTGCGTGACGGCGAAGTGCTGTGGCAGAACGAGTTCCTCAGTGGCGAAGCCAACATGTGCCACAGCCTGGAAAACCTCGAGTATCACCATTTCAAGTACAGCCAGTTCCTGCGCCCCGGCGATGTGCACATCCACTTCTTCGGCACCGCGACCCTGTCCTTCGCCGATGGCATTCGCACTCGGCCGGGCGATGTGTTCGAGATCAGCCAGGCCGAGTTCGGCGCCCCCTTGATCAACGGCATCGCTCCGGTTGAAGCAGCGTTCGAACCCGGCACCGTCGGCACACTTTAAGGAGACACCCATGACCCGGATTCTTGGTCACAACTACATTGGCGGTGAGCGCAGCGCTGCCGGCACCGTCAAACTGCAAAGCGTCGATGCCAGCACTGGCGAGGCCTTGCCCCACGATTTCTACCAAGCCACTGCTGCAGAAGTCGATGCCGCCGCGAAGGCTGCCGCCGCTGCTTACCCGGCCTATCGCAGCCTGAGCGCCGAACGCCGTGCGCAATTTCTGGACACAATTGCCGATGAACTGGACGCCCTGGGCGATGAGTTCGTGGCCGTGGTCTGCCGCGAAACCGCGTTGCCGGCGGCGCGGATTCAAGGCGAGCGTGGGCGCACCAGCGGCCAGATGCGTCTGTTCGCCAAGGTGCTGCGGCGCGGTGATTTCTATGGCGCGCGGATCGATCTGGCGCTACCGGAACGCCAGCCACTGCCGCGTCCGGACCTGCGCCAATACCGCATTGGTCTGGGGCCGGTGGCGGTGTTTGGCGCGAGTAACTTTCCGTTGGCGTTTTCCACGGCGGGCGGCGATACCGCTTCAGCTTTGGCCGCTGGCTGCCCGGTGGTGTTCAAGGCCCACAGCGGTCACATGGCAACCGCTGAATGGGTGGCCGACGCGGTGATCCGAGCCGCCGAGAAAACCGCCATGCCGGCCGGTGTGTTCAACATGATCTATGGCGGTGGAGTAGGGGAAGCGCTGGTCAAGCATCCGGCGATTCAGGCGGTCGGTTTTACCGGCTCACTGAAAGGCGGTCGGGCGCTGTGCGACATGGCTGCGGCACGGGCGCAGCCGATTCCGGTGTTTGCCGAGATGTCGAGCATCAACCCGGTGATCGTGTTGCCTCAGGCGCTGGAAATTCGTGCTGAGAGCATCGCCCGTGACCTCACTGCTTCGGTGGTGCAGGGCTGCGGGCAGTTCTGTACCAATCCGGGGCTGGTGATCGGCATTCGTTCGCCGCAGTTCAGTGCGTTCGTGCAGCAGGTGGCCGGGCTGATCGGCGATCAGCCGGCGCAAACCATGCTCAACGCCGGCACCTTGAGCAGCTATGGCAAAGGCCTGCACAAGCTTCTCGCCCATCCGCAGATCGAGCACCTGGCCGGCAACCCGCAACAAGGCAATCAGGCGCAGCCGCAGCTGTTCAAGGCGGATGTGAGCCTGTTGCTCGATGGCGATGAAGTGCTGCAAGAGGAAGTGTTCGGCCCGACCACGGTGTTTGTTGAGGTGGCGGATCAGGCGCAACTCAGTGCTGCGCTGAACGGCCTGCACGGGCAACTGACGGCAACGATTATAGGTGAGCCGACGGACTTCGAACGCTTCGGCGAGCTGACGCCATTGTTGGAGCAGAAGGTCGGGCGGATTCTGCTCAATGGTTATCCGACCGGTGTGGAAGTCTGCGATTCGATGGTCCATGGCGGACCGTATCCGGCGACTTCCGATGCGCGCGGCACTTCGGTGGGCACCCTGGCCATCGACCGTTTCCTGCGCCCGGTGTGCTTCCAGAACTACCCCGACAGCCTGCTGCCGGAAGCCTTGAAGAATGGCAATCCGCTGCGCATCCAACGTCTGGTCGATGGCAAACCATCGCGCGACGCTCTCTAGCCGCCCACAACTGATTGGCTCGGTCCGCTGTAACTGATCGTTCCCACGCTCTGCGTGGGAATGCAGCCCGTGACGCTCCGCGTCACATCAACAGCCGAACGCAGAGCGTCCGTTGAGGCATTCCCGCGCGGAGCGTGGGAACGATCATTGCGGTGTGATGAGCTATCATTGCGCCTTTCCCATTCAAAGATTGACTGCCATGACTGCCGTAAACGACACCTTGCTCAACGCCCTCGAACACTGCGACATGCTGGAGATCGACGGGCTGCACGCTTTCGACTTCTCTCTCGATGAAGACGACAACCTGCACATCGAATGCATGGACGGTCGGGCGCTCAAACGCTGGGAGTTCAGCATGGCCCAGATCGCGGCGGCGACGTTCGATCCCTCTCTGAAGAGCTGGGTCATCACCGGTGATTCCGGTGAACACCGGCTGGTGCCTATGGAAGCGTTCGGTGGTCAGGATGACGAGGACGAAACGAATGAGGATGCGTAACTTCTGGCCACTGTTGATCGCCGGCAGCGTCGGCGCGATGGGCGTGCAGGCGGCGCCGGTCGACAGCTACGAGTTGCTGGTGGGGTCGTACACCGCCGGCCAGAGCCAGGGGATTTATCGCCTGAACTTCGACAGCCGCACCGGGCAGATCGATGCCAAGCCGCTGCAAGTGGTGAAGAGCGCCAACCCATCCTGGCTGACCGTGTCCAAGGATCAACATCGCCTCTTCGCGGTCAACGAAAACGGTCCGGGGCAGGTCGATCCGGTAGGGCGCGTCAGCAGTTACGCAATCGATCCGAAAACCCATGAGCTAAGCCTGATCAACCAGGTGCAGACCTTGGGCAACGAGCCGACACACTCGAGCATCAGCGGCGATGCCAGCCATCTGTTTGTCAGCAACTACTCGGTGGCTGAAGACCCGGGCGGCACCCTGGCGGTGTTACCGGTCAGCAGCGATGGCACGCTCAAACCGGTGGTGCAGATGAGCAGTCATCCGGCCAGCCGGGTCAACCCCGAGCGGCAGATGTCGGCGCACGTGCATTCGGTGGTTTCTTCGCCGGACGGCCACTACGTGTTTTCCAATGACCTGGGCGCGGACAAGATATTTGTCTATCACTTCGACCCCAAGGCCAATCCGGAACGGCCGTTGACCGCCGCCAAACCGGCATCCGTCCAGTTGCCACCCGGCAGCGGGCCGCGACATTTGCTGTTCAGCGCCGATGGCAAGCACGCCTGGCTGACCATGGAGATGAGCGCGCAGGTGGCGGTGTTCGACTACAAGGACGGCACGCTCGAGCAAACGCAGTTGGTCGATCTGGCGGCGGGGCTGCCCACATCGGGCAAGGCTGCGGCTGCGCTTCACGCCTCGGCCGATGGCAAGTTCCTTTACGTCAGCAACCGTGGCACCGCCAATCAGTTGCTGGTGTTCGCCATCGACCCGGCAACCGGCCACCTCAAGGAGCTTCAGCGGCGCTCGGTGGACGGCGATCACCCGCGCGAGTTCAGCCTCGACCCGAGCGGCAGGTTCGTGCTGATTGCCAACCAGAAGAGCAACCAGATTGTCGTCATCGAGCGTGACGCCAAGACCGGTCTGTTGGGCAAAACCGTGCAAAAACTGCCGATGGATGCCCCGAGCGATCTCAAGTTCCTGCTGCGTCAATAGGCCGCAGGCCCCGGTGGATGGGGCCTGCAACCTTCTATTAATGAGACTGATATCGGCTAATGCTACAAAGCATTTCAAGGCGCCGACCCTCGGGAGTTAAGTTTGCTTCACGGCCCAACCGGGCAAGCAAGCCAACTGAATCGAGGAATACCGCCATGAACTTCAATCTCTTCTCTGTCATCGCCGCTTCCGCTATTTCCGCCACTGTTGCACTGCCTGCCAGCGCTAACGTTGAAATCAGCGACAAAAAATCCCACACCCAAAGCTACACCCAGAAATACCTGCAACAGAGCGCCAACTTCTACGCCGCGCTGGATCACAAAACCCAACACTGAAATGTCAGCCCTGCACCCTTTATGCAGGAGCGAAGTCACTTGCCGATCGGCCCACAGGCGTCGAAAAGCCCCGAAGTGATGTCGCTCCTGCATAACGCATTTACGACAGCATCATATTGCTATCAATGTAGTGCTTGATATCACATGGCCATGTGTTTAAATTTGACGCTGATTTTTTGACTCCTTCCCTAAAAGGATCGACAGCATGGCGATGCGTCTGGCAGTGGTTCTCCTGTTTCTCTATTCCACCCCGATTCTTTCGGCAGCCCAGCCCGTTCCCAACGAGCCGGAAGCGGCCTGTGAGCGCTTGATGAGTTTTATCGAGGACTGAAACACGCTGGGTTCAAGATCAATAAAACTGATAGCTACTATGCATAAAGGTCGCTAGTTATCTTCTGTTTTTTGATCGATTCTGTGGGCACTGAAACATGCCCACGGAGAACACCATGGCCAGCACCATCCTCACTTCTGCCAAACACGGCGCCTACCTGGCCATTGGTCTTTACGTGGCCATGGTGTTGGTCGTCAGCCTTTCGGCTCAATCGCAACACAGCCTTCAAGCACCGATTCAGATCGCTTATCCCGGCATCCAGTTCGAACACCGCGCCCAACACGCGGTGGTTGATGACGCCGACTTGGCGGGAGTGGCCGGGGCATGAAAGGACGCAGACTCTGGGTCATCGCCTTCCTGGCGTTCATGACCAACGGCGCTTCGTTGTTGGGGATCGGGCAGGGCTCGGCGGGCTCGGTGGCGCGGGCCATCGAATGCAACCACAACATCGCCCACAACATCCAGACCGCCAAGGCTCTGGAGTTGCTGGTGGGTAATCCACCGAGCAAATCCAGTGGCGAATTCTTCGGGCCATTCCAGGTGGACTGCTCGGCGTTGGGGATGTGCTCGGTGTTGGCCTGAATCCCCGGTCTATTGTGGCGAGGGAGCTTGCTCCCGCTGGGCTGCGCAGCAGCCCCAAACCCGTCACCTCATTGTTTCAGACAACCTTCATCAGCCGATTTACGACTGCTGCGCAGCCGAGCGGGAGCAAGCTCCCTCGCCACAAGTGTGCGGTGCTATTTCTGCATCACACCAGTGAACAGTTCTGACTCCAGAAAGCGCTGCAACCAGCCCTGTAATCGCACATAAGGCGTCTGCCCGAACCACTCGCGATCCACATGGGCGAATTGCCTCACGAACGGCATCAAGGCGACATCCGCCAGGCTCGGGTGCTCGCCCAGCAAGTAGTCGCGCCCCTCCAGCAATTGATCCAGCTTGCGCAAGAACACCTCGCCCTCGGCGCGATAAAACGTCATCGGCTGCTCGGGATAACGCTCGGCGTATTTGTAGCGATTGAGGTGCACCTTGAACACTTGATCGTTCTCGTCGATCAGCCCGACGATGTGCTGCTGCCCGACAGGGTCATCCTTGAGCAACCAGTCCTGCGGATCGTTCTGCGCCAGCGCCCAGCGCATGATTTCCAGGCTTTCATCGATCACCCGGTCGTCCACGCTCAGCACCGGCACCGTGCCTTTGCTCGACAGCGCGAGCATTTCGGCGGGTTTGGCCTTGAGGCTGACCTCGACGATGTTCACCGCAACCCCCGAATAGCGCAGGGCCATACGTGCGCGCATGGCGTAGGGGCAGCGGCGGAACGAATACAGCGTGATCATTTCACCTCCAGGGTACTCAGGCCGTTGCCCTGGCGGTGGACCTGAATCTGCACCGGAATCCGTTCATGCATTTCCTGCACGTGGGAAATTACCGCGACCTTGCGTCCCTGGGCTTGCAGGCCGTCGAGGGCGTCCATGGCCAGTTGCAGGGATTCGGGATCGAGGCTGCCGAAGCCTTCGTCGATGAACAGCGATTCGATTTTCAGCGTGCTCGACGCCATCGATGCCAAACCGAGTGCCAGGGCCAGCGACACCAGGAACGTCTCGCCGCCGGACAGCGAATGCACCGAGCGCAGTTCGTCACCCATCTCGGTGTCCATCACCAATAAGCCGAGCATGCTGCCGCCCCGTTTCAGGCGATAGCGCCGCACCAGTTGCCGCAGCTGAACGTTGGCGTGATGCACCAGCAGGTCGAGGTTGTAGGCTTGGGCGATTTTGCGGAAGGTGTCGCCGGTGGCCGAACCGATCAGCGCACTCAAGCGCGCCCAGCGCTGGTACTCGGCGTAGGCGTCGGCGATCTGCTGCGCCAGCGCCTGATTAGCGTTCTGTCGACGCTGATCTTCGGTTTGTTCGGCGCGCAATTCGGCGCAGCGATGCTCGCTGGCGGCGAACAGGTTTTGCAGGTCGGTTAGCGCCGTGGCCAGTTGTTCGGCGTCCAGGTTGCCGTTGTGCTGCGCCTGATGATCGAGCAAGCGCTGATCCCGCTCCTGCAACAGCACCTTGGCTTGCGCGATGTCTTGTTCGCTTTGCTGCAATCGTTGACGCAGCTCGCTGAGCTGTTGGTCGTTGACGCCGAGCAGCGCTTCCAGCCCACCGTCGTCCAGTTCTGGATGTTGCGCGCGCCAGTCGGCGATCTTGTTGCTCAGCTCGCGGTCTTCGCTTTCCAGGGCTTGCGCACGTTCCTGTTGCGCCTTGAGTTCGGCGGCCAGTTGCACCAGCCCCGTGCGCACGCTTTGCAGTTCCTGATTGGCCGTCGCTTCGGCATTGCGTGCCTGCTCGACGGCCTGATCCAGTTGCTGCTGCCATTGTTCGGCGCTGGCGTGTTCGCCCAACAGTTGCGTCAGTTTTTCCTGGCAAGCCTGTTGTTGCCCGGCCAGCGCGGTGAACTGCTGCTGCGCGGCGTCCAGCTGCTGGGCGCGGGTCTGCTGGCGGTCCTGTTCTTTGTCCAGCGTCTGCTGGCGTTGTTGCTGTTCAGCGAGTTCATCGCGCTGCTGCTCGAGTTGTTGCAGACGCTGGGCGATCTGCCGGTCGAGCTGCATGAAGGTCGCGGCAGGTTCGTTGCGCAAAGCTTCCAGCGTCTCGGCTGGCAGCAGGCTGCTGAACGCGGTCAGTTCTTCGTCCAGGCGTTGGCGATCACTGTTCAACTCCCGTTGCTGGTTGAGCAGGTGTTGTGTCGCCTGTTGGTTCGCCGTTTCGGCGCTGCGCAGTTGCTGCGCCAGGCGCGCGGCATCCTGTTGCAGGGTGAGCAGGGCGGTTTGCCGCTGTTCGTCCTGGGTGATGCTCTGGTTCAACTGGCTGCTTTGTTGGGTCAGCCAGGCATCGCGTTTGTCTGCGTCCTGGGCCAACAGTTGAGCAGACAGAGGGTGCGCTTCCAGGCTCGGCGCCAGGCTCTGTTGCTGGGTGGCGAGTTGTTCTTGCTGCTGTTTCAGCTCTTTCAGTTGAGCGATTATTCCGCTGTATTGGGCTCGCAGATCGATGACTTTTTCATTGAGTAGATCGACGGCTTTTTTGGCGTTGGCCTGCTCGTTTTCATCGTGACGACCCAAACTTTGCAGTAGCGCTTCTGGCTGATGGTAAGGGTGCTCGGCACTGCCACATACGGGGCAGGGCTGATCGTCCTGCAGTTGTTCGCGCAATTGTTCAACGCTTTCGCTGCGCGCAAGTCGCTGACGCTCCAGCAGTTCGCGGGTGACGGTCAGGGTCTGTTCGGCAACTGCCAATTCAGCCTTTGCTTCGCCACCTTCGCGGGTTAAGCGATCTCGTTCTTGCAGTGCTACCTGTTGGCGCTGCTGCAACTCGGCGCCGCGCTTATCCAGTTCCTGCTGGCTGGCCCACAGCCGCGTCAGCTCTTCAATGGCCCGCAGTTGCTTGCGGTTGTCCTGTAGCAGGCTGCCGAGGATCTGAATCTGCTCGGCCACCGCTTCAGGTTCGGCGCCGGCCTCTTTGTACAGCAGCTCAAGGTTCTGGCGCTGGGTGGCCAGATCCTCGGCGGCGCGGGTGGCGCTTTGCTCCAGGGCGGCCAGTTCGGCCTGGCCCTTGTTCAAGCGATTGCCGATCAGCATCAATTGCTGCAGACGATCGCGGTAGGCGTTCCAGGCATCGCTCAGCGGCGCCAGATGAGTGCTCTGCTCAAGCTCAGCGGCGATACGCTGCAACCGTTCCGCGACCTGTTTCTGCTGGTCAAGCAAACCCTGAATCGTACTTTGGCCCTGCGTGCAGGCCAGTTCTGCCTGCTGCTTGAGGTCGGCACTGAGGCTGGCGTCCTTGACCAGGCGGGCGAGGGTGCTTTGCTCTTCGAAGGCCTGACGCAGCAGCGGCGCGCTGTTGCTGTGTTGGCTCTGCGCTTCAACCAGCGCCGTTTGCGCCGCGCTCAGACTGTGTTCGAGCTGAGCCTGACGCGCGTTCAGTTCGGTTTGCTGTTGGGTATGCTGTTGGATCTGCGCCGCCAGCGGTGTGAGCTGGGCGGTCAGTTCGGTTTTTCGCGCGAATTGGTGCCGTTGCGGGGCCAGTTGCTCCAGACGGGTCAGCTTCAAGCGCTCGCTGGCCAGGCTGTCCCAGTGTTGTTGGGCGGATTGCAGTTGCTCGGTGGCGCTCTGTTGCGCGTCCTGCAACTGGCGCAGGTCCTTGAGCCAGGTGTGTTGCAACTCCAATTGCTTGAGCTGCGCCTGCTGGGTCTTGAGTTGTTGCTGCGCGTTATTGAAGCGCTCATCGAGCTCGGCCCGCGCTTCCGGCGACAGCGGCGTGACCCCGGAGGCCTGGTCCTGCAACAGCTTGTGGGCTTCGCGCGCTTCTTTGGTCTTGTCGAAGGCGCGGCGGCCGAGGCGGGTGTAGAGCGCAGTGTCGGTGAGCTTTTCCAGCAGTTCGCTACGGTCGTTGTCGTCCGCCTTGAGGAACGCACTGAACTCGCTTTGGGCCAGCAACACGGCGCGGGTGAACTGTTCGAAGTTCAGGCCCAGTACGGACTCGATCTGGCTTTTGAATTCAAGTTTCTGACTGGCGAGCAGTTGATCCTGATCGATATCGCGCAGGCTCTGGCGACTGGCTTGCAGCTTGCCACCAGCCTTTTCCCTGGCACGATTGGCTTCCCAGCGCGCGCGATAACGGCGGCCATCGATGCCAACAAAATCCACTTCGGCAAAGCCTTCACCGGTGCCGCGACGCAACAGCGTACGCGGATCGCCAGTGCTGATTTCACCATCGGCGTCCGGGGTTTTGGCGGAAGCTTGAGCGTTGTTCAGCCGCGGCACGGCGCCAAACAGCGCCAGACACAGCGCATCGAGCAGCGTGCTTTTGCCGGCGCCAGTCGGCCCGGTAATCGCAAACAGACCGGCACTGGCCAAGGGCTCGGCGGTGAAATCGATTTCAAACGGCCCGGCCAGGGAGGCAAGGTTTTTCAGGCGGATCGCGAGGATTTTCATGGCTGCTCGCTCTCCATCTGTACGTCTTGCAACAGCTCGGCGAAGTCCTTGAGCGTTTGCTCGTCGACCTCGCTGCCGTAGTTGTCCTGCCAGGCGCGGCTGAACAGTTCCTGCGGCGTCAGCTGATCCAGTTCGATCAAGGTCGCGCCGTCATCGACGCCGTCGCGGCTGCCGTTGCCGGCGTATTCGGCGGCAATCCGCACCAGCCGTACCGCTTTGCCTTGCAGGGCCGTTTCCACTTGATGGCGCAGGTCCGGTTGCGGCTCGTCGAGACGTACCCGCACTTCCAGCCACGGCTGGCGCTGGATGTCGGCGAGCAGGTCGATGTTGGGCAGGTCGGCCAGTTGCAGCAGGACTTCCGCCAGCGGCGCGGGGCCGAGGCGTTGCAGGTTCACTGGCCGGGGAATGAGTTTTGATTCGACGCTGAGCAGGGTTTCGCCATCCAGTTTGATGTCGAGAATCTGATGCTGATAACCGATCTCGGAGAATGACAGCGGGATCGGCGAGCCGCTGTAGCGGATGCGTTCTTCGCCGTTGACCTTCTGCGGTTTGTGCAAATGCCCGAGAGCGACATAGCTGATGCTCGGCCCGAACAGGCTGGCGGGCAGGGCTTCGGCGTTGCCGATGATCAGGCTGCGCTCGGAGTCCTCGGAAACCGAACCGCCGGCCATGTGCGCATGGCTGATGGCGATCAGCGCCTGACCCGGTTTGCGTTTGGCGTTCGCCGCTTCAATCAGCCATTCGTGAACCTGGCCGATACCGCGCAAATAGTTGTCACCCAAGTGCGCGCCGGTTACTTCGGCGGGGCGCAGGAACGGCAGCGCCAGGCACCAGGCAGCGATTGCGCCGCTGGCATCCGGCAACGGCAACAACAGGCGTTCGGCATCCAGTTGACCGTCATCCAGCCACAGCACGCGCCCGAGCGCGTGAGTGCGCAAGCGGCGCATCAACGGCGCGGGCAGTTCGATGCGCGAGCCGGAGTCGTGGTTGCCGGCGATCATCACGATGGTCAGCAAGGGTTGCTGTTCGTGGGCGCTGACGATGAAATCGTAGAGGCGTTCCTGGGCTTTGACCGGCGGGTTGACCGTGTCGAAGATATCGCCGGCGATCAGCAGCACATCAGGCTGGTCCAGCTTCAGCTGACGCAGCAGCCAGTCGAGAAAACAGGCGTGCTCGAAATCGCGTTCCTGGCCGTGCAGGTTCTGCCCAAGGTGCCAGTCGGAGGTGTGGAACAGACGCAAGGCGTACTCCGCAACAAAATAAGATGATGGCCGCGGGGAAATGATGGCGGCTAAAGAGGGGAGAGTTTACTGGCAAACACATGGGATGTGGCCAGGCACTGATTTTGTGGCGAGGGGGCTTGCCCTAATGCCAGTCAGTTAAGCGAGCAAACCGCTTTTCGTAGGAGCCAGGCTTGCCGGCGAAGGCGTCCTTAAGTGCGCTTTCGCCGGCAAGCCTGGCTCCTACAGGTCCGATTTATCCTTAACTGACTGGCATTAGGGCTTGCCCACGTTCGACTGCGAAGCAGTCGTGAACCCAGGCAACTCGGTGGGCCTGAAGAATTGTAGGGGGGCGCTTCGCGCCCCAACGGGGGCAAGCCCCCTCGCCACAACAGCCCCTTCATCCCATTGAACGGGATTATTTGGGGTAAAGCGGCGGCAACCCGCTGTCGCCGACCACGCCTTGAACCCCTTCGGCCGTAGGGATCGCCCGGATGGCGCGCCAGAGTTCTTCGCCTTGCCAGTACTGGCCGGTTTCGCTGTAGAGCGCGCCGTTCAGGCCGTCGAGGGCATCGGACAGCGGCACGAAGCGGGCGGCCATGTCGGCCAGGGTTTCCGGTTGTTGCCGGGCCCAGGCGTCGAGGGCCTGGCGGGTGGCGTGGGTGTCGTTGGCCTGGCAGGCGCGTTTGAGATCGTCGAGCAGGGTGCGTGGGCTCGGGCCGGTCTGCGCTGCCCGCAGGATTGCCGGTTGCGAGCGTGCGCGCCACCAGAGGCCGAAGCCCAGCAGGGTGGTGCAGGCCAGAATTGCGGTGCTGAGTTTCCACCACCAAAGGGCTTCGTTGCTGGCGCCGGACATCACCAGCGGGCTGCTCGCCGGGGTGTCGACGATCAGGCTCGGGTTGCTCGCCACTTGCAGCGTGCGGGCCGGCAGGCTGCTGTGTTCCAGATGATCCTCGAAGGTGTTCCACCAGACCACTTCAACACTCGGCAAGTCGATGTCGCCGGTGCGGGTCGGCACCAGGGCCTCACGGTCCTCACGACTGCCAGTCAAGCCGCGATCGCCGCTCTGGTTGCTCAGCACCGGTTGATCCGGGTAGCGCCGCAGGCCGTTGATCTCGGTGGCAGGCACCGGTGGCAGTTGAGAGCTGGCGAGGCCTTCGGCGCTCAAGGTCAGACTGCGGGTCAGCGAGTCGCCGACCTGCGCTTGATCCGGTTCCGGGCTCCAGCTTTCACTCAGGCTCAGGCTGCGGGCCGGCAGCCAGGGAACATCGGCTGGATAACTGCCGGGTTTGGCCTTGACCGTCAGCGGAATCTCGGTGGAACTGACGCGCATCAACTTGCCCGGTTTTGGCCCCTGGGGCGATGCGTCCTGGGACGGTTGGGCATCGACCAGTGTGGCACTGAACACCTGCGCCGGAATGGTCAGCACACCGCTGTGCTGCGGGTAAATCGCGTAGCGCATTTCGATCACGCCATGGCGCAAACCGTTAATGGCTTTCTCGTAGGTGCGCGACTCGCCCAGTTGTTCGATGCGCGCATCGGGAATCTGCAACGGGGTCAGGCTGCTGTCGTCGTACAGCGACACCGAATGGTAAATGCGTAAGGTCAGGATCGCCTGAGCCTGCACATAGACGCTGTTCTGGTCGAGGCTGGCTTCGATGAATACCGGCGCCAGCGTGTTGCTGCTGTCCTGGGTTTCGCTTTCGATCACCTGCACGGTAATCGGCTGGCTCTGCGCTTCGCCCAGTTGCAGCGATGGAATGACCACGCTGCCGTTCTGCCGGGGCAGCAGGGTGATGATCCAGCGGGTGGTCGCTTGAGTGTTGCCGTTGAGGGTGTTCAGTTGGTTGACCTGACGGGTGCCGCGCACCTCGAACTGCGGCTCCAGCGGAGTCAGGTCGGGTTTGCCAAACTGGGTCACGTCGCTGGATTCCAGGGTCAGTTCGATCGTCTCCCCGGAACTCAGGCGACTGCGATCGACACTGGCGACCAGCTCCGCAGCCTGGGCCTGAACGGCGCAAAGCAACAGAGCGGACAGCGCTGCGAGCAAGAAGGCGGTGAAGCGGGTCATCGAGTTTTTCCCTGATCCTGATGTTGTTGCTGTTCGTACCAGAATTTACGTCTGAGCAGTTCGCCGGGGTCATCCGGGATCTTGCGCAACCATTGCTCCAGCGCCTGTTGCTGT
This sequence comes from Pseudomonas sp. GW822-FHT02G04, assembly GCF_058802085.1. Classification (NCBI taxonomy): domain Bacteria; kingdom Pseudomonadati; phylum Pseudomonadota; class Gammaproteobacteria; order Pseudomonadales; family Pseudomonadaceae; genus Pseudomonas; species Pseudomonas sp. GW822-FHT02G04. Next base: position 28,927 of record NZ_JBXANU010000033.1, on the reverse strand, counting down.
TCGCCTTCGAGCATGTCGCTGGCGGGGCGCCGTGGTGGCGTGGTGCTTTGTTCATCCCCCAACTCGCTGCCCGGGACTTCATTGGCACCCGGTTGTGGTGGTGCCGTGGGCGGCTGCCCGGCGTCTGGCGTGGCCTGTTGGGCGTCGGTTTTCGGCTCACCATCGCTCGGTTGGGTGGCGCTGCCCGGTGGCGGTTCCTGGGGCATGGTTTCGGTTTCGCCCTCGGCGGTTTTGTCCGGCTCGACGGGCGGCGTGGTGGTTTTTTGCTTGAGCAGGCTTTCCACCAGAGCCTTGTTGGTCAGCGCCGGACGCAGGTCCGGTTGAAGTTCCAGTGCTTGTTCGTAAGCATCCAGTGCCGCCTCCAGCTCGCCGCTTTTGGCCAACGCGTTACCCCGATTGTAGTGGGCATGGGCGTCGCTGCCTTGGGCAAACCGCTGGGCGGCGCCACTGTAGTCGCCGGCTTCATAAAGCGCCACGCCTTGCCATTGCGGGTCTTCGAAATGCTGCGCGGCTTCGGCGGGGCGCTTTTGTTTGAGCAAGTGCAAACCCTGCTGATCGGGCCGCAGCCACAGGTCTTCGAAATCGAAGGCGTAACTCGGTTGCGGCAGCAAGAACAGCAGCGGCAAGCAGAACAGCCAGCCGCGACGCCCGGCACAGGCGGCCAACAGCAATAACGGCAGCAGTAGCCAGTAACCCTGATCGGCCCAGGTGTCGAGGCGCAATGTCTGGCCGTCGTTGCGCAAGTCCCGTGGGCTATCGAGCAGTCCCAGGCCGCGCAGGTCGGCGTCGTCCAGGCGTGCCTGGCGATAACGTCCGCCCAGGCCGTTGGCGAAGGCTTTCAGGCTCGGGCCGTCCAGATGCGGCACCAGAATTGCGCCCTGATCGTCCTTGAGGAAACTGCCGTCGTCCTGAGCGACCGGAGCGCCCTCGGCGGTGCCGATACCGAGCATCAGAAATTGTGTGGACTTGGCGTCCAGCACCTGACGAATCCCTTGGCGTTCGTGTTCCGTCAGCGATGAACCGATCAGCAGGATCCTCCCCTGACCAAGGGCACCCCGATCCAGCAGCGTCAGGGCCTTGGCCACCGCCAGATCGGCGCGATGACCGGCCTGGGGCATCAGCGACGGCTTGAGTGCATCCAAAAGATTGCGGCTGGTCGACAGGTCATCCGACAGCGGCACCAGCGTGTGGGCGCTGCCGGCGTAGACGACGATCGCGGTCTGCGCGTCGCTGCGGTTTTGCAGTAGATCCAGCAGTTTGCGCCGGGCCTGTTCCAGTCGGTTTGGCGCAACGTCGGTGGCGAGCATTTCCGGGGTCAACTCAAGCAATACCACCAGCGGGTCAGCGGGTTTCTGGCCGGTTTGCTCGACGCGCTGCCAGCTCGGTCCCAGCAGGGCCAACACGGTCAGCACCCAGGCCAGGCCGAGGGCGATCCACGGCAGTTTGCTTTCACGACCGCTACCACCACTGAGCAACGCGGCATGGAAGGCCGGCGGCAGAATCATTTGCCAGCGACCCGCGCGCTTCTGCCGGTGCCAGAGTTGCCAGAGCAACCAGCCCAGCAACGGCAGCAATAGCAGCCACCAAGGGCGGAACCAGTACGGCCAGAGAGCGATCATCGGCGCCTCCGCAGACGCAGGCGTTTGAGGCGCTGACGCCAGTCGGGCAGTTGCGTATGCAGAAACCGCTCTTTGGTAAACAGCTGCTTGGTTAACAGTCGTTGCAACGGGTTATCCGGCCAGCGCTCACGGATCACCAGCAGCATGCTCAACAGCAGTGCCATCGCCAGAGGCCAGTGATACAGCGCTTGGGCCGGGCGGGCTTGCGTAGGTTGCTGGGTCACCGGTTCCAGTTTGTCGAGGGTGCTCTTGATCGCCTGCAATTCCTGGCCGTCGTGGGCGCGGAAGTACTGGCCTCCGGTGGCTTGAGCGATGGCTTTCAAGGCCGGTTCGTCGAGGTCCAGGCTCGGGTTGATACCCAGGAAGCCCAGGGTGCCGCCTTGTTCCGGATCGGCACCAATGCCGATCGGGTAGATTTTCACCCCTTCGTTGGCCGCCAGACGTGCGGCGGTCAGCGGATCGATTTCACCACCATTGTTGGCGCCGTCGGTGACCAGAATCAGTACGCGGCTTTGTGCCGGGCGTTGGCGCAGGCGTTTGAGAGCCAGGCCGATGGCGTCGCCGATGGCGGTGTTCTTGCCGGCGATGCCGATTCGCGCTTCGTCGAGCCAGACGCGCACGGTGTGGCGATCGAAGGTCAGCGGCGCTTGCAGGTAGGCCTGGCTGCCGAACAGGATCAACCCGACCCGGTCGCCGTCGCGACTTTCGAGAAAGTCACCGAGCAAATGCTGCACCAATGACAGTCGGCTGACGTCTTCGTCCTGCCACTGCATGTCGGGGAAGTCCATCGAGCCGGAGACGTCCACCGCCACCAGCAAATCGCGGCCACTGGCGGCAATCGGTAGCGGTTCGCCGAGCCATTGCGGGCGCGCTGCGGCGATCAGCAGCAATAGCCACATCAGAATGAACGGGGCTTGCTGGCGCCAGGTCGGCAGGTTGGCCCGGGCACGGCGGCGAGCGAGGCCTTCGAGGTCGCTGAGGAAGCTGACCTTGAGCGCCGGTTCGCCACTGTCGGCCACCGGCAACAGCACCCGCATCAGCCATGGCAGCGGCAGCAGGGCGAAAATCCACGGCCAGGCGAACTCAAACATGTTTGCGAATCCAGGTGTCGACGGCTTGAGTCAGGCCAGCGATGGCCTTGTCGTCGAGTTTGCATTCGGGCTTGTAGGCACCTTCCACCAGCACCATCCAGCGCGTGAGGCCGGCAGCCGGGCAGCGGTTATCAAGGAACGCCAGCCATTGGCGGCCGTTGAGGGTGTGGCTCTGGCTATAGGGGTAGTGGTTGCGGCACAGGCGTTTGAGCAAGCCATTGAGTTGCTGCAGCCAGGCACCGGCCGGGGCGCCGTCGTAGGGTTTGGGCATCAACGCGAGTTCGGCCAGGGCGGCGAGGCGCACCGGGTCCAGCGGTTGTTCGGCGCGCACGATAGGGCGCTTGTCCGGAATGAAGCGTCGCAACTGCCATACGCCAAAACCGATCAGCGGCAGCAACAACAGCAGCAGCCACCAGCCCGGTGCCGGCGGCCAGAAGCCGATCGGTGGCGGGGAAATCAGCGGTTGCAGTTGATCGAGGCTGCTCATCGACCTTTCCCCGGACGTTGTGGGTTCAGGTATTCACGCAATTGCTCGACCATCTCGCTTTGGGTGCTCAACGGCATCAGCAACACCCGTAGCTTCTGCGCCAGCAATTCCCAGCGGGCGATGCGCGCTTCCGCTTGGGCGCGGTAGGCCTGGCGCAAGTCGAAATTCAAGGTGTCGAGTTCCAGTTGTGCGCCGTGTTCAGCAAAACGAAGCAGGCCGGCGGCGGGCAGGGCGTGATCCAGCGGGTCGGACACCGGCAACAGCAACAGGTCGCAATGGCGGGACAACAGGCTCAGCTGTTGTTCGGCACTGTCGGACAAGGCGCGTTCGTCGCAGATCACGATCACCAGGCTGCCGGGGCGCAGCACTTCCCGGGCGCGGCGCAGGGCAATGCCGAAGGCGTCGCGGTCCGGCTCGCGTTCGGTGTGCAGCGACTGATTGACCCGCACCAGCCGGTTGAGCAATTGCAGCAGGCTCTGCTTACTGCGTCGTGGCTTGATTTCGTAATGCTCGTTGTCGCCGAACACCAGCCCGCCGACCCGGTCGTTGTGCCCCAGCGCGGCCCAGCCAATCAGGCTCGCGGCCTGGGCGGCCAGCACCGACTTGAACATCAATCCGGAGCCGAAAAACAGCCGGCGGCTCTGTTCGACCATGATGAAAATCGGCCGTTCGCGTTCCTCATGGAACAGCTTGGTGTGCGGCTCCTGGGTCCGGGCGGTGACGCGCCAGTCGATGCTGCGCACATCATCGCCGGCCTGATAGACCCGCACCTGATCGAAGTCCACCCCGCGCCCGCGCAGTTTGGAGTGGTGCAGGCCGATCAGCGGGCTGCGCTGGCTCGGCGTGGAAAACAGCTGCACTTCGCGCACGCGATGGCGCATCTCGATCAGCTCGGCGAGGCTGATGCGGATGCCCGGCTCGGGCGGCAGAAGGGTGTTCATCGGAGTCAAGCGACGGCTACGACGTCGAGAATCCGCTGGACCACCCGGTCCTGGTCGATGCCAGCGGCTTCGGCTTCAAAGGAAAGAATGATGCGATGGCGCAACACATCGAACAGCACCGCCTGAATGTCTTCCGGGCTGACGAAGTCGCGACCGGCCAGCCAGGCGTGGGCCCGGGCACAACGGTCGAGGGCGATGGAACCGCGCGGACTGGCGCCGTAGGCGATCCATTCGGCCATTTCCGGGTCGAACTTGGCCGGGATCCGCGTGGCCATGACCAGTTGCACCAGGTATTCCTCCACGGCGTCGGCCATGTACAACCCGAGGATTTCCTTGCGCGCGGCGAAGATCGCCTGCTGGCTGACCCGGCGTTCAGGCTTGGTTTCGCCGTGCAGCGCTTCGCCACGGGCCTGTTGCAGAATCCGCCGTTCGACGGTGGCGTCGGGGAAGCCGATTTTCACGTGCATCAGGAACCGGTCGAGCTGGGCTTCGGGCAGTGGATAGGTGCCTTCCTGCTCGATGGGGTTTTGCGTGGCCATGACCAGAAAAAGTGGCGACAGCTCGTAGGTGCTGCGCCCGACGCTGACCTGGCGTTCGCCCATGGCTTCGAGCAGGGCCGACTGGACCTTGGCCGGGGCACGGTTGATTTCGTCCGCCAGCACCAGGTTGTGGAAGATCGGGCCTTGCTGGAACACGAAGCTGCCGGTCTCCGGGCGATAGATTTCCGTGCCGGTGATGTCAGCCGGCAACAGGTCGGGGGTGAACTGGATGCGATGGAACTGTGCTTCGATGCCTTCGGCGAGTTCTTTGATGGCCTTGGTCTTGGCCAGCCCCGGGGCGCCCTCGACCAGCATGTGACCGTCGGCGAGCAAGGCGATGAGCAAGCGCTCGATGAGTTTTTCCTGGCCGAGAATCTGCGTTGAAAGAAAGGTTCGCAGCGCGAGCAGCGCTTCACGATGTTCCATCGATGACTGTTCCTGGAAAGGGTGACCGAAGACGTTCGAATAACGCCAGGGCTGGGGGCGTTACTTTAATCCATCGCGGGGGGCGCCGACTAACGGCATTTTGTAGAAATGTGCGGATTAACGCTCGTTCCCACGCTCTGCGTGGGAATGCATCACCGGACGCTCTGCGTCCCGCTTTAAAATCGTGACGCAGAGCGTCACAGGCTGCATTCCCACGCAGAGCGTGGGAACGATCACTAAACCGCCATCAGATTTCGCTGATGTAAGTACCAATCCCCTTGAGAATGTTCTGCAAGGTTTCTTCCACCTCGGCCAGATCGCTGGCATCGGTACTGTGCAGGATTTCCAGCGAATCATTGCCATCCAGCGCATCGGCGTCCACGGCGGCGATTTCGATCAGCAGGCGGTCAGGGCTGAGGGTGACTTTCACGCCATCCAGGGCCGAAGGCTTGTCGTGGAAGATGATCTCCAGCTCGTCCTCGTCCGGAAAGCGGCTCATCAGGAACATTTCGCCCTCGGCACTGTTGCAGCAGAGCATGGCCAGATTGTCTTCTTCGTCATCGCACGGGTTGACGATCAAGAGGTCGGTTGTCATTTGCATGGGGAAAATCCTGGCTCGGCGAGCGTTGTGAACACAACAAACGACAATTCTGCCAGCCCTCGGGAATTTCTGCTTGGCTGAGTGTCAGAGGATGTGTCGTGAACATCCGATGCATCTCGAGTCATTTCTGGGACGAAGGTGCCGTAAATCCGGGCATAAAACGCCCATTTTTCTGCACGGCTGCTAGTGTTGTTCGAGGCGCATGCCGCGAGTTACGTGCCGATGACCGAATATGTCGCAGCGCTGCAAGCACGGCCCTTGCCGCACTGGTTAAGCTGCGCAACGGATGAGCACCCGTAAAGGCATTGTCGATGGCTCAATGGTAGCCCCGACAGTCGTTTTTGCAGATGCCCATTCAATGGAAGGTGAATGTGACCTGAGTGTCTCGTCCAGCTTCACCCAACTGTCGTCCTGTTTCCTCTGCCCGAGAATCAGGAACAGGGTGACGGATTGCCCCGAAAGGGGTTTTGCACGCGACGCTTCCATCAATAACAAGCCCAAGCGGAGTACCACAGATGGCGTTCTTCACCGCAGCCAGCAAAGCCGACTTCCAGCACCAACTGCAAGCGGCACTGGCGCAGCACATCAGTGAACAGGCACTGCCACAAGTGGCGCTGTTCGCCGAACAATTTTTCGGCATTATTTCCCTCGACGAGCTGACTCAGCGTCGGCTATCCGACCTCGCCGGTTGCACCCTTTCTGCATGGCGCCTGCTTGAGCGCTTCGATCACGCTCATTCGCAAGTGCGTGTCTACAACCCCGATTACGAACGCCACGGCTGGCAGTCGACCCACACCGCGGTCGAAGTGCTGCACCACGATCTGCCATTCCTGGTGGATTCGGTGCGTACCGAGCTGAACCGTCGCGGCTACAGCATTCATACCCTGCAAACCACTGTGCTGAGCGTGCGTCGCGGCAGCAAGGGCGAGCTACTGGAAATCCTGCCGAAGGGCACCCAGGGCGAAGGCATTCTGCAAGAATCGCTGATGTACCTGGAAATCGACCGTTGCGCCAACACGGCCGAATTGAATGTCCTGACCAAAGAGCTGGAGCAGGTTCTCGGTGAAGTCCGCGTTGCGGTCGCCGATTTCGAACCGATGAAAGCCAAGGTCCAGGAGATGATCGAAGGCATCGACAACAGCCAGTTCGTGGTCGACGCCGACGAAAAATCCGAAATCAAGAGCTTCCTGGAATGGCTGGTGGGCAACCACTTCACCTTCCTGGGCTACGAAGAGTTCGTGGTGGGCGAGGATCAGAACGGCGGTCACATTGTCTATGACCAGAACTCGTTCCTCGGCCTGACCAAACTGCTGCGCGCCGGCCTGACCGTCGATGATCTGCGCATCGAAGACTACGCCGTCAACTACCTGCGCGAACCGACGCCGCTGTCGTTCGCCAAGGCTGCGCACCCAAGCCGTGTGCACCGTCCGGCGTACCCGGACTACGTGTCGATCCGCCAGATCGATGCCAATGGCAACGTCATCAAGGAATGCCGCTTCATGGGCCTGTACACCTCGTCGGTGTATGGCGAAAGCGTGCGGGTCATTCCTTACATCCGTCGCAAGGTCGAGGTCATCGAAAAGCGTTCGGGCTTCCAGGCCAAGGCTCACCTGGGCAAGGAACTGGCTCAGGTGCTTGAAGTGCTGCCGCGCGACGACCTGTTCCAGACTCCGGTGGACGAGCTGTTCACCACCGTGATGTCGATCGTGCAGATCCAGGAACGCAACAAGATCCGCGTGTTCCTGCGCAAAGACCCGTACGGCCGTTTCTGCTACTGCCTGGCCTACGTGCCGCGTGATATCTACTCCACCGAAGTGCGCCAGAAGATCCAGCAAGTGCTGATGGATCGCCTGAAAGCCACCGACTGCGAGTTCTGGACCTTCTTCTCCGAGTCCGTGCTGGCTCGTGTGCAGCTGATTCTGCGGGTCGATCCGAAGAACCGTCTGGACATCGATCCGGTTCTGCTGGAAAAAGAAGTGGTACAAGCCTGCCGCAGCTGGCAGGACGACTACGCGAGCCTGGTGGTCGAAAGCTTCGGCGAAGCCCAGGGCACCAACGTGCTGGCCGACTTCCCGAAAGGTTTCCCGGCCGGTTACCGCGAGCGTTTCGCCGCCCACTCGGCGGTGGTCGACATGCAGCACCTGCTGAGCCTGAGCGAAAAAAATCCGCTGGTGATGAGCTTCTATCAGCCGCTGGCCCAGGTTTCCGGTCAGCGCATGCTGCACTGCAAGCTGTATCACGCCGACACGCCGCTGGCGTTGTCCGACGTCTTGCCGATCCTGGAAAACCTTGGCCTGCGCGTGCTGGGTGAATTCCCGTATCGCCTGCGCCACAACAGCGGCCGCGAGTTCTGGATTCATGACTTCGCGTTCACGGCTGCCGAAGGCCTGGAACTCGACATCCAGCAACTCAACGACACCTTGCAGGACGCTTTCGTCCACATCGTGCGTGGCGATGCCGAGAACGATGCCTTCAACCGTCTGGTGCTGACCGCCGGCCTGCCATGGCGCGACGTGGCGCTGCTGCGTGCCTACGCCCGTTACATGAAGCAGATCCGTCTGGGCTTCGACCTGGGTTACATCGCCAGCACCCTGAACAACCACACCGACATCGCTCGCGAGTTGACCCGGTTGTTCAAGACCCGTTTCTACCTGGCGCGCAAGCTGGCCAGTGACGATCTGGAAGACAAGCAACAACGCCTGGAACACGCGATTCTGAGCGCACTGGACGACGTTCAGGTGCTCAACGAAGACCGCATCCTGCGTCGTTACCTGGACCTGATCAAGGCGACCCTGCGGACCAACTTCTATCAGACCGATGCTCACGGTCAGAACAAGTCCTACTTCAGCTTCAAGTTCAACCCGCACCAGATTCCAGAGCTGCCGAAGCCGGTTCCGAAGTTCGAAATCTTCGTTTACTCGCCGCGCGTCGAAGGCGTGCACTTGCGCTTCGGCAACGTGGCTCGCGGCGGTCTGCGCTGGTCCGACCGTGAAGAAGACTTCCGTACCGAAGTCCTGGGCCTGGTAAAAGCCCAGCAAGTGAAGAACTCGGTCATCGTACCGGTAGGTGCGAAGGGCGGCTTCCTGCCGCGTCGCCTGCCACTGGGCGGCAGCCGTGACGAGATCGCGGCCGAGGGCATCGCCTGCTACCGCATCTTCATCTCGGGCCTGTTGGACATCACCGACAACCTGAAAGACGGCGCCCTGGTACCGCCGGCCAACGTCGTGCGTCATGACGACGATGACCCGTACCTGGTGGTGGCAGCGGACAAGGGCACTGCGACCTTCTCCGACATCGCCAACGGTATCGCCATCGACTACGGCTTCTGGCTCGGCGATGCCTTTGCGTCCGGCGGCTCGGCCGGTTACGACCACAAGAAAATGGGCATCACCGCCAAGGGCGCGTGGGTCGGCGTTCAACGCCACTTCCGCGAGCGCGGCATCAATGTCCAGGAAGACAGCATCACCGTGGTGGGCGTCGGCGACATGGCCGGTGACGTGTTCGGTAACGGCTTGCTGATGTCCGACAAGCTGCAACTGGTCGCAGCGTTCAACCACCTGCACATCTTCATCGACCCGAACCCTGCGCCTGCCAGCAGCTTCGCCGAGCGTCAGCGCCTGTTCGACCTGCCGCGTTCGGCGTGGTCGGATTACGACACCAGCATCATGTCCGAAGGCGGCGGTATCTTCTCCCGTAGCGCGAAGAGCATTGCCATCTCCGAGCAGATGAAAGAGCGCTTCGATATTCAGGCCGACAAGCTGACCCCGACCGAACTGCTCAATGCCTTGCTCAAGGCACCGGTAGACCTGTTGTGGAACGGCGGTATCGGTACTTACGTCAAAGCCAGCAGCGAAAGCCACGCCGATGTTGGCGACAAAGCCAACGATGCGTTGCGCGTGAACGGCAACGAACTGCGCTGCAAGGTTGTGGGCGAGGGCGGTAACCTGGGCATGACCCAACTGGGTCGCGTCGAATTCGGCATCAATGGCGGCGGTTCCAACACCGACTTCATCGACAACGCCGGTGGCGTGGACTGCTCCGACCACGAAGTGAACATCAAGATCCTGCTGAACGAAGTGGTTCAGGCCGGCGACATGACCGCCAAGCAGCGTAACGAGTTGCTGGCGAGCATGACCGACGAAGTCGGTGGCCTGGTGTTGGGCAACAACTACAAGCAGACTCAGGCGCTGTCCCTGGCGGCCCGTCGCGCTTATGCGCGGATTGCCGAATACAAGCGCCTGATGAACGATCTGGAAGGTCGCGGCAAGCTGGATCGCGCCATCGAGTTCCTGCCGACTGAAGATCAACTGGCCGAACGCGTCGCGGCGGGCCATGGCCTGACCCGTGCCGAGCTGTCGGTGCTGATCTCCTACAGCAAGATCGACCTCAAGGAGCAGTTGCTGGGCTCCCTGGTGCCGGACGACGACTACCTGACCCGCGACATGGAAACCGCTTTCCCGCCGACGCTGGTGAGCAAGTTCTCTTCCGCCATGCGCCGTCACCGTCTGAAGCGCGAAATCGTCAGCACCCAGATCGCCAACGATCTGGTCAACCACATGGGCATCACCTTCGTTCAACGGCTCAAAGAGTCGACCGGCATGAGCCCGGCGAACGTGGCTGGTGCTTATGTGATCGTGCGTGACATTTTCCACCTCCCGCACTGGTTCCGTCAGATCGAGTCCCTGGACTACCTGGTCTCCGCTGATGTGCAACTGGAGCTGATGGACGAGCTGATGCGTCTGGGCCGTCGCGCTACGCGCTGGTTCCTGCGTGCCCGTCGCAACGAGCAGAACGCCGCCCGTGACGTCGCGCATTTCGGTCCGCACCTGAAGGAGTTGGGCCTCAAGCTTGACGAACTGCTCAGTGGCGAGATTCGCGACACCTGGCAGGCTCGCTATCAGGCGTACGTCGAAGCCGGTGTGCCGGAGTTGCTGGCACGCATGGTGGCTGGCACCACGCACCTGTACACCCTGCTGCCGATCATCGAGGCTTCCGACGTGACCGGCCAGGACCCGGCGGACGTGGCCAAGGCCTACTTCGCCGTGGGCAGTGCGCTGGACATTACCTGGTACCTGCAACAGATCAGCGCTCTGCCGGTTGAAAACAACTGGCAGGCCCTGGCCCGTGAAGCGTTCCGCGATGACGTCGACTGGCAACAACGTGCGATCACCATCTCGGTCCTGCAACAGGGCGACGGCACCCAGGACGTGGAAACACGCCTGGAGCTGTGGATGGAGCAGAACGAAGGCATGATCGAACGCTGGCGCGCCATGCTGGTGGAAATCCGTGCCGCCAGCGGCACTGACTACGCCATGTACGCGGTAGCCAACCGTGAATTGCTGGATGTGGCGTTGAGCGGTCAAGCGGTGGTGCCTGCCGCTGTCACTAGCACTGCGGACGCCGAGCTGGAGCCGGCTGCCTGATAAGCGCTGAATGAAGAAAGCCCCGCTCTCGAAAGAGGCGGGGCTTTTTTTATGTCTGAAAGTTTTGTGCTGGCTGGTCGGGCCTCTTCGCGGGCAAGCCTCGCTCCTACAAAGTTAGTGTCGAATGAACGTAGGAGCGAGGCTTGCCCGCGAAGAGGCCATCAGCATCGCCTGAGCTATCAGTTCTGCAAAGGAATCAGCACTTTCTCATCCGGGGCCAACACCATGAACACCAACAGCTTGGCGGGTTGGGTGGCGCTGGCGTTTTTCGACACCAGATGTTCAGACCCGGCCGGTTCGTACCAGAATTCGCCGGCCTTGTAGGTGGTCGCTTTTTCGCCTTTGACTTGAGAAGTGATCGCCCCCGACAGCACGTAGGCCATGGCCGTGCCCTGGTGTTTATGGGCGATGGACGATTGGCCCGGCTGGTAATTGACTTCGATCATCAAGGCTTTTTTGCCGGGTGCGTTTTTCAGCATCTGGTCCTGCAGGATGGTGACATTTTCCGAAGGGGCGGCAGTTTCGTGGGCGAATGCCGAGGCTGAAACGGTTAGCGTCAGGGCGGTGAGAGAGGCGGCAAAAAAGCGAAGCGCATTCATGGTTGATTACCTGTGGTGGTGAGTCGTCAGGGACCACAGTAAGCCGCGTGATCGGGCAATCAAACGGCCAATTTTCGGGAAGGTGAGGGGACCAATCAAGAAGGTCTATATTGATCGTTCCCATGCTCTGCGTGGGAACGCCTCACCGGACGCTCTGCGTCCGCTTTTGGGGCGCGGAGCGCCCCTGGCTGCATTCCCACGCAGAGCGTGGGAACGATCAGTCAGCCAGAGAGATCTTGATTCAGACGATAGGAAAACTGTTGAAGTCGACGGCATTGGCCAACCGGCTGTCGATCAGGCCGATAAAACCTTGCACTTCGGGGCGATTGAAATGCGCTTGCATAGCCGCTTCCGATTGCCAGTGGGCGCTGACCGTCCAGCGGGTGTCGTCCTCGGGGCAGCGGTCGACCATATAGGCGTCACAGCCCGGAAGTTCGCGCAGGGTGTCGACAATCTTTTGCAGTTGTTTGCCCAGTTCGTCCGAGCGACCGGCGGCAGCCCGTATCTTTACGGTGTTGAACACTTGGTTGGACATTACTCACACTCCTGAATCAGGCCGGACGAATCCTGCTCATTGAGGGATAACGCCCATTCAGGATAGGCCTGCCCCCCTGGACCGCCAATAGCCAATCGCCGGATAAAAGCGCAGACCAATCCCTCAGCCAACCTGCTGCAAAATGTCCCGCAAACGGTCCAGGGCGATGTCGATGTCCAGGGTTTCGATCGCCCCGAATCCCAGGAAAAGCCCGGCCCGTGGCGCTTGCTGGTAAAAAAAGTCGTCCAGCGTATAGAGCCCCACTTCGACTTTTTTCGCGAGTTCGATCACCAATGGAATATCGACCGGGACCTTGCACAGTACCGCCATGTGAAACCCGGCCGTGGTCGGCACCGCTTCAAACCATGGCGAAAGGTCGCCCGCCATGCGCGCCAGAATCCTTTCGCGGCGCCCGGCGTAAATCGTATGGCAGCGCCGGATGTGCTTGAGCAGACAACCTTCGGCGATGAACTTGGCCAACGCCCATTGGGGCAGGGTGGAGGTGTGCCGGTCGGTGAGCTGCTTGGCATTGATCACCGCTTCGAGAATCGCCGGCGGCAAAATCGCATACCCCAGCCGCAACTCCGGCAACAGGGTCTTCGAGAAGGTACCGACGTAGGCGACGATGCCCCGTTCATCCAGGCTTTGCAGCGAGTCGGTGGGCCGGCCTTCATAGCGGAACTCGCTGTCGTAATCGTCCTCGATGATGATCGCCCCCAGTTCGTGGGCCCGCTCCAGCAGCGCCACCCGACGCTCGTGGCTCATGGGCATGCCCAAGGGGAACTGGTGCGACGGGGTGACATAAATCAGCCGTGTGCCGTCGGGAATGTGCTCGACCTGAATGCCTTGTGCATCGACCGGCACGCCGACCACTGTTGCGCCATGAGTCCCGAACAACAGGCGCGCCGGTGGGTAACCGGGATCCTCCATGGCCACGAGGCTACCCGGTTGGGTCAACACCCGGGAAATCAGGTCCAGCGCTTGCTGCGCGCCGTTGCACACCACCACGTCTTCGTCCTGACAATTGACCCCGCGGGAAAATGCGATGTGCCGCGCAATCGCATTGCGCAGTGCCGGCAGGCCTTCGGGCAGGCTGTAGAAACCCTTGGAACCGGCGATCTGGCGCAAGGCATGAGAGGTGCAACGGCGCCAGTCGTCCTGCGGAAACTGGCCTTTGCTGGTGGCGCCACCGATGAAATCGTAGCGCAGCGAACCTTCCAGCGTCGGGTGGCGCAAGAACGTCGGCAGGCTGCGCCAGCGCTCGATGACATCGAAGCTGGCCAACTCCGAATGGCTCTGTTTACGGACGACTTTTGCCGCCCGGGCATTGACGAAGGTGCCTTTGCCGATCACCCCGGTGAGGAGGTTTTCGTAGGTCAGTTGCGCATACGTGTCGGAAATGGTCTTGCGCGAAATCCCCAGTTGTTCGGCCAGCAAACGGCTGGGTGGCAACTGCGTGCCGGCTGCCAGACGGCCGGACTCGATAGCGCTGCGCAGTTGCCGGTACAACTGGCCTGTGAGGTCCTTGCGGCCATTGATGACAACATGAAGTTCCATACCGGCGGGGCTCCTGGGGCGGTTGAGGCGACTGTGCGTCGCGCCAGATTACCCTCATGAACGGTTGCGCAGAAGTTGCGTGGGCGAAAAACCTGCGATTGGCCTGCTGCCGGGCGGTCCACGGTTTTTTCACCGAATTGGATCTGTAATACGCGTGAATCAGCGCCTACCGTGGGGGGACCGATCCGCACCACGAGGCCCCGCCATGAACGCTCGTCTGGATTACTACAACGCATCGCCCAAAGCGATGAAGGCCATGATCGCCATGGAGGCCTTGACCAGTAGCCTGAGCATCGAACCGGCGTTGCTGAACCTGATCAAGATCCGCGCCTCGCAGCTCAATGGCTGCGCCTTCTGCACGGACATGCACTCGGTGGACGCGCGCCGCTTCGGCGAGACCGATCGGCGGCTGTATGCAATCGTGGTCTGGCGCGACAGTGGCTTCTTCAGCCCTCGGGAGCGGGCGGCCCTGGCCTGGACCGAAGCGGTGACCCTGCTCGCGCAAAGCCATGTACCCGATGACATTTACGCAGTGGCCCGGGAGCAGTTCAGCGAAGGCGAACTGGTCGACCTGACAATGGCTGTCAGTACCATCAATAGCTGGAATCGTCTGGCGGTGAGCTTTCGGCAAACGCCCAGTGATTGAGTCGCAGAACCTGTAGGAGCGAGGCTTGCCCGCGAAGAATGCACCGCGGTTTTTCAGGTATTACGCGTCATCGTTCTTCGCGGGCAAGTCGGATCGCCGCACCGCTCGCTCCTACAGGTTCTGCGTCGCTCAGCAGTGACTGATCACCTGCCATTGAGCAGTGGCGAAGTTCCGGTCGCCGGTGCTGGCCGCTGCGGTTTCACCGACGTGCCGAACGTGTTGCCCATGCGCGTGCCGGTGGCGGCCGGTGTGGCCAGGCCCAACTGATGGGGCGGCCGTTTGCTGATGGGTACGTTCATCGCCTGCTGATTTTTCTGCGCAGCGGCAGCGCCTTCAGGGGTGTTGCCCATCTGCTGGCTGAGGCAGTTGTAGTCCGGCGCTTTATAGCCACCGACCGTCACCTCGACGCAACCCGGTGGTTGTTCGGCATGAGCCAGCGACAGCCCGGCCATTAGCAGCGCGCCTGTTGCAAGGTTCGACAGATATTTCATCGGAGGCCTCCTGGCCGGCCACGAACGGGCCGCTCTGAAGCGTGAGTCTAGAGCAAAGCGCTTTAACGGCTCGTGATGGTTTTTTTGCACCGGCCGTCACATCAGATTCATATACAGCCCTCAGGATGACGGTTTTCAGGGGTACGTCAGCCGTGCAGCGAGGCAGAGCCAGGGACGGGCGCCAGGTAATGACTCACTTTGGCCAGGCTTGCCTGGCGTTGCTGTTTTGGTTGATGTCATCGGTCGTGTCGGCCGGTCCGGTGGATCCCTATGCACCGCTGGAACTGGACATTCCGGCGCAGGCACTGGCCAGCGCGCTCGAACGGTTCAGCCGCTCCACGGGCATGGCGGTTCTGGTGGATCGTCAGCTGACCCGTGGTCGTCGTTCTGTCGCGGTGAAAGGACGCTTGAATGCGACCGATGCGTTGAGTCTGATGCTCAGTGGCAGTGGGCTGATGGCCCGGTATGCCCGGGCGGATGCCTTCACCTTGCAGGTCGCCGATGTGCCCTTGAGGCCGGGCGCGGTTGTAAACAATACGCCGCTGGCGGGTGGCAGTTATGCAGCGGCGATTCAAACGGCGCTCGAACGGCGCTTGTGCCGCTTGCCGTTGACCCGGCCGGGCAGTTATCGGGCGCTGTTGCAACTGTGGATCGGGCGTGACGGTGTGGTGCAGCACAGCCGCCTGGTCAGTTCCACAGGTGATGGTCAGCGCGATTCGGCGCTGGTGGAAAGTTTACGCAACCTCAGAATAGAACGGCCGGCGCCCAGCTCTTTAGGTCAGCCGGTCACGCTGCTTTTGCTCCCGCAAACGTCAGGAAAGCGCATGGAATGCACACAATGGGAAGGAGTTTCCGGGGGATGAAAGACACCGGGCAAAGTTCGATGGTCAGGCTGTTCCTGACGTCCTACGACGATTTCAAGGTGCGCTTGCGCAGGCGCCTCGGTTCGGAGGATCTGGCCAACGACGTCCTGCACGAAACCTACCTGCGGGTCGACCGCATGGAAGCCCCGCCGAACATCGCGCAGCCCAACGCCTACCTCTATCGCATGGCCTTGAACATCGCGGCCGACCGGCGCCAGTCGGACGCCCGGTTGCTGACCGGCACTGAGGTGGAAGAGCTGTTGCAGGTGTCCGACGAGGCACTCGACCCGGCACGGGTGGTGGGCGGCCAGAAAGAGATTCAGTCGCTGCTCAAAGCGCTTTACGAGCTGCCGTCGCGACGGCGCAAGATCTTTATCGCCGCGCGTCTGGAAGAGGCGCCGCACCTGGAAATCTCCCGGCGTTTCGGCATTTCGACACGGATGGTCGAAAAGGAAATCAAGGCCGCTTTGGGCCATTGCGCCGCGCGCCTGGAAAGAAAAGTCATTCAGCGGTTCGGTCCCGGCGCGGGAAAACCGTCTTGAGAGAAGAGTCCAGATTAATCCGTGAGTACCCCCGCGCTTGAATATCTTCCGTATGTCATCTCCTGAGGCTACACCCCAGGACCGGCTGCAAAGCGAAGCCCAGGACTGGTTGATCCTTTTGACCTCGGGCCGGGCGACCGTCGCCGATGCCCGTGCCTTGCGCCAGTGGTGCGCGCAAAGCCCCGAACACGCCCGTGCATTCGAGCAAAGCAAACTGCTGTGGGAGCAGTTGCAACCCGCTGCCGAACGATTGCAGGCGCCGCGACATCTGGGCCGTCGGGCGTTTCTTGGCGGTGCCATCGCGGCGTCAGCGGCGTTTTTGCTGATTCGCGGCACCGTGCCGGGTGGTTTTTCCGGGCTGGGTGCAGACTACATCACGGAAGTCGGCGAGCAGCGCCGGGTCGACCTGGCCGACGGCGTGAGCCTGGAGCTCAATACCCAGACGCGTATCAACCGCCGTGACAGTGTCGACGGCGCACGGAACTTCGAGCTGGTCAGCGGCGAAGTCGAAGTCCTGGCCCGTGCTCAGACGCCACTGAAGGTTCAGGCCGGGGCTGGGTGGCTGAGCGCGAGCCAGGCCCGGTTCAACCTGCGCAATACCGATCAGAGCGTATGCGTTACCTGTCTGGACGGCGCGTTGCAGATCGATGTGCAGGGACGCAGCATTCGCCTGAAATCAGGCCAGCAACTGACCTATGACGCCGGGCAAGTCAGTGCGCCGCAAGCGGTCGACACCTCGGCCGTGATTGCCTGGCGGCAGCAGGTACTGGTGTTCAACGACGCTACACTGGCGACGGTGATCGACGAGATCAACCGTTACCGCCCCGGCATGTTGCTGCTGCTCAACAGCGAGTTGGGCAAGCGCAAGGTTCAGGCACGCTTCAGCCTGGATCAACTGGCGGGGGTGGCATTGTTGATTCGTGATGCGTATGGGGCCAAATGCACTGAATTGCCGGGTGGGGTGGTGGTGCTCAGTTAGGGCCGGCTTGAGGTTATGGGATATCCCGACTGGAGCCTTCGCGACTCACTCCAAAGGCCCCATCACCTGTCGATATTGCTCAACCCCCTGAGGCGTCTGCCGCGTCAGGCTGATCTCGATCCCCAGCGGATTTTCACGCCGGTTACCGCTCAATTTCCTCCAGCCCTTGTCTATCTCCCAAACGCGTAATGCGGTTGCGCTGACGTCAGTGAGCACAGCAACCCCGGCGGTGGGGGCGGGCAAGGGATACTGGCTGCGCGACGGCGCCTGAGCCCGGTAGAGCGTGTCGCCCTTGAGCCACCAGCGCACCCGCTGCAATTCGCCATTCTGGTCGGGTGCGACGCGGATCACGTCCAGACGAAAGCCTTTGCCGTCGGTGCTGCGCACGGTCAGCGCAGGCGGCGCGCTGGATGGTTCGTCATCCACCCCGGGCCTGGCCGGTTCGGCCAGTTCGATGCTGGCGCGCATCGCGACGTCGCGCTCCAGTTGGTTCAGCGCCCGCAGCAGGGCTTCGGTCTGTTCGGTGCTGGCCTGCAAATGCGTGTCGGCGCGGGTGACGCTGTCCAGACCGCGCCAGGCAATCAGGCTGACCACGGCCATCAACATGATCGCCACCATCACTTCGATCAGGGTAAAACCTTGTTGGGCTTTCATTGAATGCTCACCTGACCGGCAGCGTTGCGTTGCACGCTGATGCTGTTGAGCCCGTCCGACAACTTCAACTGCAAGGGCGGGTTGATCCATTCTGCGTTCAGCACGACTTTCTGCCTGGGCTCCACGCGCACTTCCATCCCCGGCGTCTGCCAGGGGCGGGGGCGCAGTTGCGGGTCGTGCTTGAAGTGATCGAAGCCTTGGTCGCGGTCATTGCGGCGACTGAAGCGAAAGCCCTTGGCATCGGCTAGCCAGGTGATTGGCCGCCCATCGGCCCGGGCTTCGGCCTGGGCCACCTGCAGCAGTTGCGCGACACGCTCGGCATCCTTGCGCAGCAAATGCAGCGGGTCCGGCTTGATGCTCAGGCTGATCGCCGCGCTGGCGATGCCGATGATCACCAGCACCACCATCAACTCGATCAGGGTAAAGCCCTGCTGTTTGAAGCCATTCATCGACTGCGCGCTCCTTTGCGTCGGTTTTTATCCTGCACGGCAAAGATGATGGGTGTGTGAAATAAAAACGTGAGAATTAAGCGGTAGGCTCAGGGCAGGGACTAAAAGGAGATTCAGCCCATGTCGTTCACCGATCGGTTTTCCCCGGCGCAGTGTGTTCAGGCCGTTGCTTTGCTGGCGACCCTGGCCGGTGTTGTCACCTGGTCATCGTTGCTGCTCACCTCTGCCGAATCCCGCACGCCGGATGCGGCGCCGCAATTGATTGCCGAGCGCACCAATAACCCGGCCCTGCAATGGTTTTCAAACCAACCGGCGCCGGTCGATATCAAGGTCGGTGGCGTGCTGGCGGGCAGCCGTGGCGCCGTGGCCATCCTTAGCCTCAACGACGGCCCGCCGCGCAGCTTTCTGGTGGGCGAACGCGTGAGCCCAGGGGTGAAAGTCGTGGCCATCGACGGAGACGCCGTGGTGATCGAGCGCGGCACCGAACGAACCCGATTGATGCTCGACAAACTGCCGGAGTCACCTTCGTTGCCCGTGTTGACCCAACCTTAACTGCCCAACACCCCCGTAGCAGCTGTCGAGCACCGCGAGGCAGCGTTCGGCGGCGTAGCCGTCGTGAAATCAAACGACGCGGTCTTGCAGATATACCGTGCACTCAGGTTTTACGACGGCTTCGCCGCCGAACGCAGCCTCGCAGGCTCGGCAGCTGCTACAGAGATCGGGTTTATTTGGTTGTTGGCCGACTGAGCAAGGTGTCGAGGCGAGCCAGTGGCGGCGCTTCGCGGCTGCGGTCGAACACTAGTAGATCGACCCTCAGCAGGCGGCCGTTCTGCGCGTTGTTGATGGTCTGTTCACAGCGCAGCAGCAACCGCCCCTGATCGCATTCGATCGCTTTCGCCCCCAGCGGCAAACGGCCCTCGAGGCGCAGCTCGGCCAGGCGACTCTGGGCCGCCAGCAACGCGATGGACTTGTCGCGCAGCAAGCCATTGCTTTGGGTCATCAATCCGGCCACCCGCACCGCCGCGGACATGGCGACGGCGATGATCGCCAGCGCCACCAGCACTTCAATCAAGGTAAAACCGGCTTCTCGGGGAGGGCGTCGCATCAGGCACTCGGGTGGCTGGAACAGCGTTTGACGGTAGCGTCCAGGCTTGACGGCTTGACGACCAAAGCTCCCGAGGATTTTCAACACCACTGACATATCTTCTTGCAACACTGCGCGTCGAATCGAATCAAGCCAGGGAATGTCGAGATGGATATCGCGCGCTTCAAGTTGCTTAATCACCCGGCCCGCCTGCCTCGGGGGCAGCAAGGTTTCACCCTGATCGAGATCATGGTCGTGGTGGTGATTCTCGGGATTCTGGCGGCGATGGTGGTGCCCAAGGTGCTGGACCGTCCGGACCAGGCACGGGCTACGGCCGCCAGACAGGACATTGGCGGCTTGATGCAAGCCTTGAAGCTGTATCGCCTGGACCACGGCACCTATCCGAACATGACCCAAGGTTTGAAAGTGCTGGTCGAACGCCCGGCGGACGCCAAGAACAGCAACTGGCGCTCGTATCTGGAGCGCCTGCCGAATGACCCGTGGGGCCGTCCCTACAACTATTTGAATCCGGGCGCCAATGGCGAAATCGATATCTTCTCCCTCGGCGCCGACGGCCAGCCGGACGGCGAGGGCGTGAATGCCGATATCGGCTCCTGGCAGTTGTAAGCGCGGTCATGAAAGCCTATTCGCCGGCAGTGGCGAAGCAACGCGGCATGGCGATCATCAGCGCCTTGCTGATCGCGGCGGTGGTGGCGGTGATTGCCGGGGGGATGCTTACCCGGCAAACGGTATTCACCCGAAGCCTGGAGGCCGAGCAGTTGCGGGTGCAGGGCGCCTGGGTGCTGCACGGCGGCATCGAGATCAGCCGGCATCTGCTGTGGGATGCGCGCCGGCGCGACCCATTGACGCGTCTCGATCAGCCGTGGGCGCAGCCCTTGGTGATGACGCGTTATGACGGCCGTGACTTACCCTTCGAAGGTCGGCTGGAAGACGAGCAGGGCAAGTTCAACCTGCGCAACCTGGTAGCCAATGAGCGAGTCGACGAGGAACAACAGGTGAGCTTCCAGCGTCTGTGCCAGTTGATCGGGGTCAACGGGGCCCTGAGCCAACGCATCAGCCAGCGGGTGATCGCCTCCTATCCACGTCTGTTGAACCCTGAGTTGGCGGACAAAGCACCGCCGAAGAGCGGCTTTGACAGCGGCCGCGATACCTCGCCGAATGCCGTGCGCAAGCCCCAATTGCCCACGCGTCCGATGCTGCGCAGCCTCGACGATCTGCGCAGTGTCGAAGGCATGAATGACACGCTGCTGGCGAAGATCACGCCTTACCTCACCGTCCTCCCGGCCAATACCTGGCTCAACGGCAACACCGCCAGCGCACCGGTGCTGGCCGCTTATGTGCCGGGGCTGTCGATCGAGCGTGCTCAAGCGCTGGTCGCCGAGCGTGACGGCGGCCAGTGGTTCATCAATCGCGGGGATTTCGTCAACCGTCTGCGCATGCCAAACCTTGAGCTGGCGACCATCAAGGTCGGAATTACCAGCGACTGGTTTCGCTTGCGTGGCAAGGCTCGTAGCGATCAGCGTCGGGTCAGCCTCGACGCCTTGTTGCACCGCAGCGAAGACCGTTTGCCCGAGGTGATCTGGTCACGGGTGGGCGTATGAATCAGCTGCGCATCGCCTTGCCGCCACTGGCCGGCCTGACCCTCGACAGCCCGCTGGAATTCGCCTGGCTGGACCGTCAAGGGCAGGTCACTCGGGAGGGGCAAAGTACCTTGCTGCAATTGGGCCAGAGCGGAAAAACCCCGGCGATCGCGTTTTTTCTGCACCCTCAAGACAGCCTGTTGGCGAGTATCGACTTGCCGATCTTGCCAGCCAGCAAAACCACAGCAGCGGTGCAGTGCGCGGCGCAGGCGCTGATCCTCGGGGCCTGTGAGCAGATGCACATCGCCCACAGCCCAAGGGACGAGCAGGGGCGCGTGCACATCGCGTGGTTGTCCCGCGAATGGCTGAGCCAGTTCGGGCAGCTGCTGCGGATGGCGCGACTGACCCTGCGCGGCTTGTACCCGGGCGCGTATGGTTTGCCGGTGGCGGACGGCCCGGTGGCTTGTGTCCGGGACGGGCATCTGTTGGTGCGTCACAGTCTTCAGCACGCGGTGGTCCACCCGACCGCGGATGAGGCGTTGAGTGATCTGCTGCTGGAGGCCGGCGCCAGCGTGCAATGGATCGGTGAAGCGCTGCCGGAGGCGACGATCTCTCGCTTGCCCGCAGAACAACGCTGGACCGGGGCCTTGCCCGGCTGGGGCTTGCACGGCGGCATTCAACAACGCAGTGCCGGTCAACCGGGTTGGGGGCGGGCGGCAGCCTTTTGCGCGATGGCCGTGGCGGTCTGGACGCTGGGACTGAATCTGTACGCGGCGCGTGAAGCGGCGCAGGGCCAACGACTCAAGACGCACATGAACCTGCGGGTGAAGCAGGCCTTCCCTGAACTGCCGGTAATTCTCAATCCACTGCAACAGGCGCGTCAGCAATTGGCCGCTCGCCAGAGCGGAGCCGCGACCGACCCGACCCAGCGTTTCGCCAGCCTGGTGCTGCAGGCCGGCAGCGGCATGCCCTTCATCACCGGCAGCGTGCAACAGCTGGTGTTTGAACAGGGCGAGCTGCAGCTGAGCTTGCTGAGCGATGCGCGTAAAACCGGCAGCGACAAGCAATGGCAAACCGCGCTGACTCAGGCCGGTGTTGCGATCAACGCCACCGAAGATGGCTGGACCTTGCGCCCGGCCGCCGAGGCTGCGGCCAGCGACGCAGACATCGCCAGCGGAGCCGACGATGAGTAAACATTCCCTGGGGATTTACCGTGCGCGCTGGCAGCACTTCAACGCCCGCACCCAAGTGCTCTGGCAAGGCCAGTCCCGGCGTGAGAAGCGCATGGTCGCAGGTACGGCGCTGGTGCTGGCAGGCCTGTTGAGCTGGCTGTTGCTGATTCAACCGCCGCTGAAAAAGATCGCTTACTGGCAGGCTGAAACGCCGAAGCTGCGCTCTCAGGCCGAAGCGCTGGAAGTCTTGCTGCGTGAGGTGGCGCGGCCTTCCACCGCGCAGAGTCTCGACCAATCCCTGCGCCAGAGCCTGGAGGCCAGCGGCCTGGCCGGGCATTACCAATTGCAGGCGCCAGACACCGCAACCCCACAAGCTTGGCGTCTGACGTTCGACGAGGCTCCGGCAGACGCCGTGGTCGGCTGGCTGCTGGGCAATCCCCGGCAATTTTCCCTTGAGGTGGTCGAGGTTCGTTTGCAGCGCGCAGGCGAACCTCTGCCCGATGACACGGCAGGCACTCTGTCCGGAACCGTTCGCATGGATCAGGCGCTGGGCGCTAAGGAAGCTTCATGAAGTGGTCAGGTTCTCTGTACGCGCGTCAATGCCGCATGGCCGCGCCGTTTTTACTGCTGGCACTGAGTGCGTGCAGCAACACCGCAACGACACAACAGCCGCCGTTGCTGGTGGACAGCGAATTGGGACGCCCGCTGGCCGACACCAACCGTACCGGCGATGCGTTGGCCGATCGGCAAAGAACCCAGGCGCAGTTGAAGCAGCCGCCGGGGGTGCAACACAAAATCAGCAGCCCCGGCCGCAGCAATGCGGTATCGGCCGACAGCACGCCATCGGGCAATCCATTGGGCAACCAACCGGTGACGCTGAACTTTGTCGACGTCGATATCCCGGCGGTGGTGCGTGCGCTGTCACGGTCCACCGGTCGCCAGTTTCTGGTTGATCCACGGGTCAAGGGCAACCTGACGCTGGTGTCTGAAGGTCAGGTGCCGGCGCATCAGGCTTACGACATGTTGCTGGCGACCCTGCGCATGCAGGGTTTCAGCGTGGTCGATGTCGGTGGCGTTTCCCAAGTGGTGCCGGAGGCCGACGCCAAATTGCTCGGCGGGCCGATTTACAGCGCCGACAAACCGGCCGGTAACGGCATGCTGACCCGTACCTTTCGCCTGCAATACGAAAACGCGGTGAACCTGATCCCGGTGCTGCGCCCGATCGTGTCGCCGAACAATCCGATCAATGCCTATCCCGGCAACAACACCATTGTCGTCACCGATTACGCCGAAAACCTGTCTCGGGTGGCACAGATCATTCAGGGCATCGACACCCCGAGCGCCATCGACACCGATGTGGTGCAGGTCCAGAACGGCATCGCGGCCGACATCGCCGGCATGGTTTCGGACTTGCTCGAGGCGCCGGGCAACGACCCGACGCAGAAGATTTCGGTGATCGGCGACCCGCGTTCCAACTCGATCATCATCCGCGCCGGCAGCCCGGAGCGCACCGAGCTGGCACGCAACCTGATCTACAAACTCGACAATGCCCAGAGCAACCCGAGCAACCTGCACGTGGTGTACTTGCGCAATGCCCAGGCCGGCAAACTGGCCCAGGCCCTGCGCGGCTTGCTCACCGGGGAAAGCGACAGCGGCAGCAGTGACGGCGCGCGTTCGGTGCTCAGCGCGATGGGCAGCCATACCAGCGGTGGCCAGAGCGGGCAGAGCACCAGTCAGAGCAGCAGCGGCACGCAAACGTCCACATCGAGCGGCGGCACCACGGGTGGCAGTAGTTATGGGCAGGGCGCCAGTGCTTCTGCCAGTCAGACAGGTCAGCAGAGTGAGCAGAATGTCGCCTTCAGTGCAGGCGGCGTGACCATTCAGGCCGACGGCACCACCAATACCTTGCTGATTTCCGCGCCGGAGCCGGTGTACCGCAACCTGCGCGAAGTCATCGACATGCTCGACCAGCGCCGCGCGCAAGTGGTGATCGAAAGCCTGATCGTCGAAGTCGGCGAGGACGATGCCAGCGAATTCGGCGTGCAATGGCAGACCGGCAATCTGGGCGGTAGCGGTGTCATTGGCGGGGCCAACCTCGGTGGTTCGGGGCTCAACCTGAATGGCAAGACCAGTATCGACGTGTTGCCGCCGGGTCTGAACCTGGGGCTGGTCAACGGCACGGTGGACGTTCCCGGCATCGGCAAGATCCTCGACCTCAAAGTGCTCGCCCGCGCCTTGAAGAGCAAGGGCGGCACCAACGTGCTGTCGACACCGAACCTGCTGACCCTGGACAACGAAGCGGCGAGTATTTTCGTCGGCCAGACCATTCCTTTCGTCAGCGGCAGCTACGTCACCGGCGGCGGAGGCACCAGCAACAACCCGTTCCAGACCGTGACCCGTGAAGAGGTTGGTTTGAAGCTCAATGTGCGGCCACAGATTTCCGAAGGCGGCACGGTCAAGCTCGACATCTATCAGGAAGTCAGCAGCATCGACGAGCGCGCGTCCAACAGCGTGACCGCCGCCGGGATCGTCACCAACAAACGCGCGATCGACACCAGCATCCTGCTCGATGACGGGCAGATCATGGTGCTCGGTGGCTTGCTGCAGGACGGCTACAGCCAAAGCAACGACGCGGTGCCGTGGCTGTCGACGATTCCCGGGATCGGCGCGCTGTTTCGCAATGAACGCCGGACGATCACCAAGACCAACCTGATGGTGTTCCTGCGCCCGTACATCATCCGCGACAGCGCGGCGGGGCGCAGCATCACCCTCAACCGCTACGACTTCATGCGTCGCGCCCAGGGCGGGTTGCAACCGGAACGCAGCTGGGCCATGCCGGACGTGCAGGCACCGCAGCTGCCGGCGGCGGCCCAAGGGGTGCCGGTTTCAACGTCACAACCGCGGGCGACCATTCGTGCGGTGCCGGTCCAATGAACAACCATGCCATGGATGGACTGCTTTTTGTGGCGAGGGAGCTTGCTCCCGCTGGGGGGCGAAGCACCCCCAAAAACTGCAACCACAATCCTTCTGGTACACCGCATGCACAGGTATTGCGGCTGCTGCGCAACCGAACGGGAGCAAGCTCCCTCGCCACAGGGTATGGGGTGAACTCATGAGCGCATTACCCTACACCTGGGCCAAGGCCCAGCGGATCCTGTTGCGCACCAATGAGGAGGGCGCGGTGTTGACGGTGTGCCCGTCGACACCCGGCTGGTCGATCAGTGAGGTGCGGCGTCAGTTCGGCCCGGCGCGGCTGGAGCGGGTGCGTGACGAAGAACTCGACGGCTTGCTCGCCAGTGCCTACGCCGATACCGGCAGTGCGGCGGCGGTGGTGGGCGCGGCGGAGAACGAGGTGGACCTGGATCGCTTGATGCAGGACATCCCGGAAATCACCGACCTGCTGGATACCCAGGACGGCGCGCCGGTGATCCGCATGATCAACGCCTTGCTCACGCAAGCGGCGCGGGACGAGGCCAGTGACATTCACATCGAGCCCTATGAAAGCCATTCGGTGGTGCGCTACCGGGTCGACGGTACGCTGCGGGATGTGGTGTCGCCACGCAAGGCATTGCACGGCGCCCTGGTGTCACGGATCAAGATCATGGCGCAACTCGACATCGCTGAAAAACGCCTGCCCCAGGACGGCCGCATCGCCTTGCGCGTGGCCGGGCGGCCGATCGACATTCGTGTGTCCACGGTGCCCACCGGCCATGGCGAACGGGTGGTGATGCGCCTGCTGGACAAACAGGCCGGACGCTTGCAACTGGAAACCCTGGGCATGGACCCGCAGGTGCTGGCCAAACTCGATAACCTGATTCGCCAACCCCACGGCATCGTGCTGGTCACCGGACCCACCGGCAGCGGTAAAACCACCAGCCTCTATGCCGCGCTGGCTCGGCTGGACGCCAGCACCAGCAACATCCTCACTGTCGAGGATCCGGTGGAATACGACTTGCCGGGCATCAGCCAGATTCAGGTCAACGCCAAGATCGATATGACCTTCGCCCTGGCGCTGCGGGCGATTTTGCGACAAGACCCGGACATCATCATGATCGGTGAGATCCGCGACCTCGAAACCGCGCAAATTGCCGTGCAGGCTTCGCTCACCGGGCACCTGGTGCTGGCGACGCTGCACACCAACGACGCGGTATCGGCGGTCAACCGGCTGATCGACATGGGCGTCGAACCGTTTCTGTTGGCGTCATCGATGCTCGGGGTGCTTGCACAGAGGTTGGTGCGACGGCTGTGTCAGCACTGCAAACAGCAAGACCCGGCCGCCCCCGGAACATGGCGACCGGTCGGTTGTGCCGCGTGTAACCACACCGGCTACAGCGGTCGCACCGGCATTCACGAATTGTTTTGCATCGACGATGACATCCGCACGCTGATCCATCAGGGCGCCGGCGAGCAGGCCTTGAGAGCCGCCGCCCGCGCGGCCGGGATGTTCAGCATGCGTGAAGATGGCGAGCGTTGGGTGCATAGCGGCGCCACCGCGCCGGAAGAAATCCTTCGCGTGACACGGGACGCCTGATGAACCGCTACCGTTTTGAAGCCGCCGACGCCAACGGCAAGATCGAGGCAGGCCATCTGGAAGCCGACAGCCAGAGCGCGGCGTTCGGCGTGTTGCGCAGTCGCGGCTTGACCGCGTTGTTGGTGCAGATCGAAAGCAATTCGCCTTCCGGCGCCAGTGGCGGGATGTTCAGCGCCAAGCTCTCGGACAACGACCTGGCCTGGGCCACTCGGCAACTGGCGAGCCTGCTGGGCGCCAGCCTGCCGCTGGAAGCCGCGTTGAGCGCGACGGTGGAGCAAGCCGAGCGCAAGCACATCGCCCAGACCTTGAGCGCGGTGCGCGCCGATGTGCGTGGCGGCATGCGCCTGGCTGAAGCATTGGCGGCGCGGCCACGGGACTTTCCGGAGATTTATCGGGCGTTGATTGCGGCGGGCGAGGAGTCCGGCGACCTGGCCCAGGTCATGGAGCGGCTGGCCGATTACATCGAAGAGCGCAACAACCTGCGGGGCAAGATTCTGACTGCGTTTATCTATCCCGGCGTGGTGGGACTGGTGTCGATCGCCATCGTGATTTTCTTGCTCAGCTACGTGGTGCCGCAGGTGGTCAGTGCGTTTTCCCAAGCGCGCCAGGACCTGCCGGGGCTGACCCTGGCGATGCTCAACGCCAGTGATTTCATTCGCGGCTGGGGCTGGTTGTGTTTCGGTGTGATGGCGGGCGGTTTCTGGGGCTGGCGCCTGTATTTGCGCAACCCGGCGGCGCGTTTGAGCTGGCACAGCCGGATCCTGCGCTTGCCGTTGATCGGGCGCTTCGTGCTGGGGCTGAACACTGCGCGTTTTGCCTCGACCCTGGCGATTCTCGGAGGCGCCGGGGTGCCGTTGTTGCGTGCGCTGGAGGCGGCGCGCCAGACCTTGTCCAACGACCGCCTGAGCCTGAGCGTCAGCGACGCCACGGCCAAGGTTCGCGAGGGGGTTAACCTGGCCGCTGCGCTGCGGGTCGAGAAAGTCTTCCCGCCAGTGCTGATCCACCTGATCGCCAGCGGCGAAAAAACCGGCTCCCTGCCACCGATGCTCGAACGCGCCGCGCAAACCCTGTCCCGGGACATCGAACGCCGGGCCATGGGCATGACTGCGTTGCTCGAGCCGTTGATGATCGTGGTCATGGGTGGGGTGGTGCTGGTGATCGTCATGGCGGTGCTGTTGCCGATCATCGAGATCAATCAGTTGGTGCAGTGAAGCAAGATCAAAAGATCGCAGCCTCGTTGCACTCGACAGCTCCTACAGGTGGACGCAACGAGGCTGCGATCTTTTGATTTTAAACGGTGATGTTTAACCGACACCTCCAGATACTCACCCAGACTACACATCCTTGCGCCGCTGCCTACGACTACGCCAGAATCCGCCGGCTAGTGCACCTGTGGCCGGAGCTATATCGTTTCCCTGTCGCTGAAAAAAACAGCGATCGGGTTTGGTAGCCTGGTTTAACTAGTCGCATAGCGCATCGTTTGCAGGCCTGTTCAGGTCTCTGCTTCATGGTGGCCATGCGCAGGGCTCCTTCGGGGGCGCCGGGTCCTAGTTGCCGGTCTACCAACCCGCGTATGGCCGCCACCCTTCGTTTGGTAGCGAGGTTGAAGGCTCCTTATATTTCAATTAGGAGTTTCACCATGTTCAAACCAACGCCAAACCCACCAGAAACGGACGACGTTTCCCCCTACGAATCCCTCGATTCGAAAAAACTCCACGCAGCCGCCGACCGCGCCCTCGATCACTACCTCAAACCACCCACCCCCAAGGACACCGCGCGCAAACCCAGCACCATTTACCACGTGGGTGCGCAGGTCGATAACGAAACCCTGCTGGTCAACGCCTGCGAATCCCTGGCATCGGCGAGCATGATGCTCAGTGAGTTCGCCGGGCTGATGGACATGCCCCATCGCAACATAATGCTGGGGATTCAATCGGTGGTCATGCTTGGGGAGTTGGCGGTGAATCGGGTGCTGGATAACCTCGATCCGCAGGGCTAACAAACGCACTGATCTTGATCGTTCCCACGCAGAGCGTCACTAGTGTCCGGTAAAACCTTTTCAGAGCTGAAGGCTGCCTTGGGCAGCCTTCAGCTCTG
>NZ_JBXANU010000032.1:0-71313 GCF_058802085.1 Pseudomonas sp. GW822-FHT02G04 | reverse complement strand
GGGAATAGCTCAGTTGGTAGAGCACGACCTTGCCAAGGTCGGGGTCGCGAGTTCGAGTCTCGTTTCCCGCTCCAAATTCAAAAAAACGCCGCTCATTGAGCGGCGTTTTTTTATGTGTGTAAAAAACCTGCCTCAACTTCCAAGGCTCTGCACCAGGCTTTCCAGTGCTTCAATGGTTGTATCTTCCAGTGGCGGTTGCGCTGCTACCGCTCTAAGTTGGCTGGCCAAACGGTATTCGCTGGGCGTGCAGTTGACGAACTGTTTGAAGGCGCGGGCGAAGTAGGAAGGATCCTTGAAGCCGGCCTCATAGCCGATGCTGGTAATCGGCATCTGGCTGTTGTCGAGCAGTTGTTTGGCGAAACTCATGCGCTTGTCCAGGATGTAATCGGTGAAGCCGACGCCATTGGCTTCCTTGAACAGGCGACTGAAGCGGAATGTCGTCATGCCGCAGCGCTTGGCCAAATCCCTCTGATCGATGCTGTCCCGAAAGTGCTGGTCGATGTACAGCATGATGTTGCTCAGCGCCTGATGTTTTTGGTGCCCGGAGGTCAGGCGGATGCTATCTGGCAGAGTGGGCGAATGGTCGATCAGCAATGTCTTGTCCTGACCGGCATTGCGGCGCAACTCGCAGAGCTGTACCACTGCCGTCAGATAGCGCTTCCTCTCGGCGGTGGTGAGCGGGAGCACCATGTATTCCCAGACACTGGAGCGCATGGCCCAGACGGCCAGTTCTTCTGAGTGCTGCACGGTGAACATGGTGATCGGGATGGTGGGGGTGGTGCGTTTGATCTCCAGCAACAACCTCAGGCCGGGGGTGTCGGGGCGATCGAAATGGATGCAGATCATGTCTGCCTGTGCTCCGCAGGGCAGCACAGAGTTTTTTGCCAGATTGCAGTCGCAGGTGTCCTCGAACTGCGCGATGAGTTCCTTCGTGGAACGATCGTGAGTCAGATCGAACCATAGTAGCGATGGCCTTCTGGTCATGTTGGACGTCATGTCTCTACTCTGCGGTTCTACGGGCCCCTCTTCGCTGAGTAGTATTGCTAACGTGCCATCACTTTGCAGATTAAATACTGATAAGAAAGACGATTTTTAGTTCTATCTGCTCTATGCGTTGCCTGGAAGTCAGTCCAGGGCAACTGTCTGTTGGCGTGTTGTCGGCGCACCAGGTATCAGCCGCTCGTCGCTTGTAAATCTAAGTCAGCGGTATTCGCGAGCCATCCCTTGTTTTACCCCTCCTGCTACTTCTGCACAGGCCAATAACCGTATTTGGCCGCGCCCGCAAAAAAGTCCTAGTGATGTGCAAAATCTTCCTAACGCCCATGCCTTGCCCCTGACTAGGGTTGCATCAGGCAGTGCAGAACGTACTGCCTTCCGGAAAAAACAACATTCGAGTGAGGTGGGCAAAATGAATCTGCAGACAATCAAGGCTTCGGTACTGAAGTTCGCCAAAGATGAAGATGGCCTGACCATTGTGGAATACGCCGTGGCCGGTGGGTTGATTACGGTAGCTGTTGCCGCTGCGTTCGTTCTTTTGGGCGGTGCCGTGAATACCAAAATTCGGGCACTGTGCCAGGCCGTCAACGGCAACGTTGCGTGCTGATAACGAAACTTACGGTGGCGGGACGCGGCGACGTCCATGGAATAACCGGTTGTTGCTGTTTTGCTGATAGAGCGACCGGATCACTCAATGGACTTCACGCTGTCCCCCGCCAATGTACTTTCCGAGCCGTATGACCGCTGAAGTGAGGTACACAAAATGACTCTGCAAACACTCAGAACTTCGATAAGCAAGTTCGCCAAAGATGAAGATGGCCTGACCATTGTGGAATACGCAGTGGCAGGTGGGTTGATCACGGTTGCAGTTGCTGCAGCCTTCGTTCTTTTGGGCGGTGCCGTGGATACCAAGATCAGAGCGCTGTGCCAGGTGGTCAATGGCAACGCTGTTTGCTAACGATAATCCCGGTAGGGGAGACGCGCCATGTCCATGGAATTGCTGGTGTCGACTGTTTTACTGCTAGGACTGCTGGGCGTCGCGGTGGTGAGCGATTTGCTTCGCCACCGTATCCCCAACACGCTGGTCCTGTTGGGCCTGGCCCTGGGATTGGCCGGTCAGACTTATTCGGGTGGTATCAGCGGATTGGGTGACAGCCTGTTGGGTCTCCTGATCTGTTTTGCGTTGTTTCTGCCCATGTATGCCTTGGGTGGCATGGCCGCCGGCGACGTCAAGTTGATGACTATGGTCGGCAGTTTTCTACCGTTTCATTTCGCGTTGTGGGCTGCCTTGTTCAGCCTGATAGCCGGTGGCGTGTGCGGTTTCCTGATCGTGCTGGTTCGCGGGCAATTGTTGCAGACCCTGGGCCGTTACTGGCTGATTCTCAGGGCGCAGGCCTATCTGGCGCCGACTTCGGATGAAGTAGCCGGCAAGCCTTTTCCTTATTCGATTGCAATCTTGATCGGCACTTTAAACAGCGTCTACTGGCAACTGGTTGCCGGTGGATTGGGAGGTTAGTCATGCACGTCATCGTCGATAGTGATGCCTACTCCAGCGATCGGGAAGCGGTGCAACGACTGGCTCCTCAGCCTTGCACAATCCGCGAGACGGGTCTGACAGACAGCTTTCTCGGTGAGTTGGTATGCAAGCATTTGTATGACGCCGGCGTGCTGGACATGCCGCGGCTGGTGGAGCGCCTGGCGCTGACCGGTGCAGTACTCGAAGAAGTCCTGGCGTTCCTGCGCAAGGATGGCCGTATCGAAGTGCTTGGCCAGATGGGCCAAACGGCTGGGCAGATGCTGCGTTATAGCCTGACCGAACGCGGTCGCAGTGCCGCCCGCGATGCCTTGTCACGCAGCGGCTATATCGGTGCGGCACCTTTCCCGGTGAGTACCTACCGTTCCCTGATCAAAATCCAGACCATTCACCATGGTCGCATCAGCTCAAGCGATATGCACAAGGCCCTTACCGGCGTCGTGCTCACGGAGGGGATGCTCGATCAACTGGGTGTGGCCCTGAACTCCGGGCGCGCGATCATGATTTATGGCCCTGCGGGTACCGGCAAGACTTATGTCAGCAGCCGGCTTATCCGTCTGTTCGCCGAGGCCATCTGGGTGCCGCATGCCATCGTGATCAACGAGTCGGTGATCGAGATCTATGACCCGCAGGTGCATCAGCGGCTGGATGACAACAGTCAACTGAACAATCTGATGCTCAACGAAGGGATTGACCGTCGACTGCTGTGCTGCAAACGCCCGATCGTTATTACGGGCGGCGAGTTGAGCATGGAACAGCTGGACGTGCGCTATGACCCCTTCACCCGTCAGTACCAGGCCGCCTTGCAGCTCAAGGCCAGTAATGGCCTGTTCATCATCGATGACATGGGACGCCAGCGCATGGCACCCGCCGAGCTGTTGAATCGCTGGATCGTCCCGATGGAAGAGAAACGCGATTTCCTCAACCTGGGCGGCGGTCGGCATTGCGAGTTGCCGTTCGATCTGATTCTGGTGTTCTCCACCAACCTCAATCCCCTGGAGCTGGCCGACGAGGCTTTCCTGCGCCGGATTGGCTACAAGCTGCAGTTCGGTTACCTGAAGCCCGAGGAGTACGAAAAGATCTGGCGTCAGGAAAGCGAGCGTCTGGGCATGCCTTTTGACCCGCTGCTGCTGCGTTATGTACTGCAAAGGCTTTATGCAAGTGAAGGCATGCCCCTGGTGCCTTGCCATCCCCGTGATCTCCTGAACATGGCCCTCGATCGTCAGCGTTATATGGGCGGTTCCGGAGCTTTGTCGCCACAAGAGTTGGAATGGGCCTGGCACAACTACTTCGTCCAGCTCGACTTTCTTTGATACGGAGATACTGACATGAGCTCTCGTACTGTTTCCCTGATAGGCGTTTCCCTGGTCATGGGCCTTGGCGCTGCGTGGATGGCCGACTCCTGGCTGAGCGCACGGCTCAATGCCACCCCGGATGACCATCTTCGAAGCGTGGTGGTTGCCACGGTAGAGATTCCATTCGGGCAGATGGTCGAGGCCCAACAGGTCACGACCGTGCGCATGCCCATGGACACGATCCCGGACGATGCTCTCGATTCCAGCGATAAGGCCGTGGGCAAGATCGCAACGTTCGACATCTTGCGTGGCGACGTCATGCGCGGCGCACGCCTGAGTGAGCACCTGGGCGGCAGTACCCTGGCTTCTCTGATTGCGACAGACAAACGTGCCATATCGGTACGCGTGGACGATGTGGTTGGTGTGGGCGGGTTCCTCCTGCCAGGTAACCGGGTCGATGTACTGGCGACCAAAACCACAAGTGCCGGCAGTAACAGCGCCGTGTCCAGGACCATCCTCGAGAATTTGCGAGTGTTGGCGGTGGACCAGACGGCGGGTACCGACAAGACCCAACCGGTGGTGGTGCGTGCAGTGACGCTGGAGATGACGACCGCCGAGGCTGAAACCCTGGTCACGGCGCAAACGGAAGGGAAACTGCAACTGACCCTGCGCAACCCGCTGAACTCCGAGAAAAAAATCGTGACCGCTGCGCCTGTTGCGCCAGCACCCATGGTTGTGGCCGCCGCCCCGGTGCAAAAACGCGTGGTGCAACGTGGCGACGGTGGTGGGGCTCTCACCATCATTCGCGGGATCCAGACCAGTGTAGTGAGAGTTCGTTGACAGGGCGGTAGGGGTGCCTGTGCACCAAGGTATTGGCGGAGCCGATCCGGTTCAGTATCGGCAAACGAGGGCTTGATGATGAATCTTCGTATTCAGCGGCCGTTCACTGCGACGCCAAGGCGCCAGGGAGGAGCGGTGAGCGTACTGATGGTGATCGCCCTGGCGGCGATTTCCATGATAGCGGCGTTGGCTCTGGATGGCGGGCACATGATGTTGAACAAGACGCGCCTGCAGAATGCGGTGGACGCCGCTGCCCTGAGTGGCGCCAAAACCCTGCTTCAGGCGGAAGGAGCTGCCAACATGGCCAGCGCGACACGCACTGCCTCACTCAATACGCTGACGCAAAATGCCAATGCCACGGGCAACACCGAATTGGCAACGGCGGTCGCCGGCAACCCAGGCGCATTTGCGACGGTGGAACTCTCCAGCAGCGTCTATGGCCCGTTCTCCTATCCCGGGCCGGCAGATGCCAAGTACGTTCGGGTATCGGTACCGAGCTATCGTCTGACAGGTTTTTTCTGGAGCTTCGTTCAGACATTAGGCACAGCGGGGCTTGGGAACAAGGCCGTGGCGGCGATCGCCACCGCCGGCCCCAGCCCTACCAGCCCCTGTGATCTTGCACCTTTGATGGTCTGTGGCGACCCGACTAAATACAACCCGGCCGCGGGCATGTTCTGGGGCTTCCAGTTTGGTGATTTGCAGGTGTTGAAGACGGCTGCCGGCAATTCGTCGCCCATTGGCCCAGGCAACTTTCAGTTGCTCGACTTTGGCTCGGGCGGCAGTACGGTCAGGGATGATCTGGCAGGAGGTGGCACGGTTTGCCGCAACGTCGGGCAAAACGTCCAGACCGCCCCTGGCAACAAGGTCGGCCCTACCTCTCAAGGCCTGAATACGCGCTTCGGCATCTACAACGGCCCGGTCAGTGCTTCGGACTACCCGCCAGACCTGGTGACGACGTCCAGCAACCCCGCGATCACTTACGACGACTCAGTCACCCCTCCACAAATAAAGTACAAGGGGCAAACCGTCACATCGAGCGGTGGCAATCTCACGGCGGGCAGCGACGCGATACTGGATTACAACGACTGGCGTGCGAGCACTGCCGCGTGTGTGGCCGGGACCGGCAGTGGCTGTCAGAGCGGCGGGGTGTTCGAGCGCCGGATGCTGAAAATCGTGGTGGGCGACTGCACCGGCAAACAGGGCGGTTCAACCTCGATCCCGGTCCTGGGTTTTGGCTGCTATTTCGTGGTGCAGCCAATGAGTGGCGGCGGCGGCGACTCGCAGATCTTCGGCCAGTTTGTGAAGGAGTGCGAAGGCGACAACGTGGCCGGCCCCTCGCCGTCCACCGATACCGGTCCGCGGATCATTCAGCTCTACAAAACCTATATTGGCAGCGGCACTGGCACTCCGAGCACAGACTCGTAGGAGGCGTCATGGGACTTCACTCATTCAAGCGACCACAGGCCCAGCAAGGCGTGGCACTGGTGGAATTCACCCTGGTCCTGCCGCTGTTGCTCCTGTTGTTGCTGAGCCTCGGCGAGTTCGGCCGCATGCTCTACCAGTACAACGTCCTGTTGCAGGCCAGCCGTGATGCCGACCGTTTTGTCGCCAGCCAGGCCTGGAACTCGACGCTTGGCGCTATCTCTCTGAGCAATACGCTGCTGACCCAGACGAAAAACGTCGCGGTCTATGGCGTGCCCAGCGCTGCCGGCAGCGCTGTGGTGTCAGGGTTGACGACCGCGAACGTCGCGGTCGTCGCGGTAGGCACCGACCATGTGCGAGTCACCATCACCTACAACTTCTGCCCGGTGATTGGCAGTGGCAATTGTGCTGGCATGTTTCCGGGCTTTTTCGGTGGACAGTTTGCGCTGGCCATTCCGCTGGTTGCCACAACCGTCATGAGGGCACTGTGATGAATAGAAAACGCATGCACGGCACCTATGTCGTGGAGTTCGCCTTCATTGGCCTGCTGGTGTTCATCCTGTTGTTCGGTGTGGTGGAAATGGGCCGCCTGTACTTCACGGTCAGTGCGCTGGATGAAGCCGCGCGGCGTGGTGCGCGTCTGGCGGCGGTGTGCAACATCAGCGATCCGGTGGTGTTGCGGCGGGCGATCTTCAACGCCGCGACCGACGCCGGTACGAGCCAGCTGATCACGAGCCTGGCCACCA
This sequence comes from Pseudomonas sp. GW822-FHT02G04, assembly GCF_058802085.1. NCBI lineage: Bacteria > Pseudomonadati > Pseudomonadota > Gammaproteobacteria > Pseudomonadales > Pseudomonadaceae > Pseudomonas > Pseudomonas sp. GW822-FHT02G04. The sequence goes on along the minus strand of NZ_JBXANU010000032.1, from coordinate 64,480 downwards.
CCAACCTGACGCTGACCTATCTGGACGTCAACGGTGCTGTGGTGGCCAGTCCCGGCGACCTGGTCAGTGCCACTGGTTTTCGTGCCATCCGTTATGTCCAGTTGAGTCTGCAAGGCTTCGTTTTCAATCTGTTTATTCCCGGGCTCGGCGTGCCCATTACCTTGCCTGCATTCAAGGCAACCTTGCCACGCGAAAGCCTCGGGCGTCATTCCGATTCCGGGGAGATCACACCATGCTGAATACCAAGGACACCCCGCTCTCCAGCTCGACCGGCAAGACCGGGCTGCGGTTGCTGATCAGCAGTCGTGATGCCACCTCGTTGCGCGATTTGCAGAGCGTCTGCCAGCGCATGCCTTGCCTGGAGGTGAGCACTCGCCTGGTGAGCAATGGGCATGTCGACCCGCTCTACGGCCTGGACCGGATGCCCGATCTGTTGCTGCTGCGCGTAAGCCACCTGTGGCGTGAGGAACTGGCGGCGCTGTTGCAGCGTCCAGCCCATGAGCGTCCACCGATGTTGGTGTGCGGCCTGCTGAGCGAACAGGAAGGCATGCGTCTGGCGATGCAGGCCGGCGCCCGTGACGTGCTGCCGGAGCCGATCGCCGAGACCGAACTGGTCGCCGCCTTGAATCGCCTGGTCATGGAGGTTCGCACCGGCAGCGGGACAGAAGGCAAATTGATCGCCGTGATGAGCGCCAAGGGTGGCTCCGGCGGAACCTTGCTGGCCTGCAACCTGGCTCAACAGCTCAGCGTCAAGGGCGGTAGTACCTTGCTGCTGGACATGGACCTGCAATTCGGCAGCGTGACGCATTACCTGGATGTGGCGCAGACGCACAGTCATCTCGAGGTATTGCATCAGATCGACGGCATGGACAGCGTCGCGCTACGCGGTTTTTGCAGCCACTTCAGCCCCACCTTGCATGTGCTGGGTGGTCGGGCCGGTGAGCTGTGCCTGCCGCAGGATGCCCAACCCGAGCAACTCGACACCCTGTTGCAACTGGCCCGCGCCAGCTACGACTGGGTGGTGATCGACCTGCCACGGCAAATCGACCACCTCACCGGCTCCGTGCTGGAACAGGTGGACCGGGTGTACGTGGTGGTGCAGCAGAGTGTCAGTCATCTGCGTGATGCCAGCTCCCTGGTGCGGATTCTTCGCGACGACCTGGGCGTGCGCGGCGATCAGTTGCAGATCGTGGTCAACCGCTTTGACAAGGCAGCAGCGATCAGCCTCAAGGATATCGGCGAGGCACTGCGCTGCACCAATCTGTCGAAATTACCCAACGACTTCAACCTGGTCAGCCAGAGTCAGAACACTGGCGTGCCGTTGGGGCTGCATGCGCCGAGGGCCGCGATTACTACCGCCCTGCGCGACATGACCGAGGACCTGGTCGGTCAACAGGTGGCCGGAAACAAAGGCTTACTCAAACGCGCCTTCAACCGTTTTTTCGGGGGATGACCCATGATCAGCGACTTTCGTAACCGCTTGCGCAAACAGTCCGGTAAAACCGCTGCATCGTCAGCGGCTCAGTTGGGCGACGACCAGCTGGATCCGGCAGAGGAAATAATGGCGTGGGAGCGTGCAACACCGGACGTTCTTTACGAAACCAGAAGCCAGGTCACCCCGGTGGAAGCCGAGTGGCGGGAAAAAATCTACCAGCAATTGCTCAAGGTCATGGACCTGTCCTTGCTGGACTCCCTTGAACAGGCCGAGGCCGCGCGGCAGATTCGTGATATTTGCCAGCGCCTGCTCGACGAGCATTCGGCACCGGTGAGTACCACCAGCCGCCAGCTGATTATCAAGCAGATCACCGACGAGGTGCTCGGCCTGGGGCCTCTGGAACCGTTGCTGGCCGATCACAGCGTGTCCGACATTCTGGTCAATGGTTTCGCCTCGGTCTATGTCGAGCGCTTCGGCAAACTGCAAAGGACCGATGTGCGCTTTCGCGATGATCAGCATTTGCTGAACATTATTGACCGCATCGTGTCCAGCCTGGGTCGGCGTATCGACGAGTCCTCGCCGTTGGTGGATGCCCGGCTCAAGGACGGTTCGCGGGTCAACGCGATTATCCCGCCGCTGGCCATCGACGGCCCGAGCATGTCGATTCGCCGTTTTGCGGTGGACCTGCTCAATACCGACAGCCTGATCCAGGTGGGCACGTTGACCCCGGCCATTGCGCTGCTGCTCAAGGCGATTGTCCGCGGGCGCTTGAACGTGCTGATTTCCGGCGGTACCGGCAGCGGCAAGACCACCATGCTCAATGTGTTGTCCAGTTTCATCCCGCACAACGAACGGATCGTCACCATCGAAGACTCGGCCGAGCTGCAACTGCAGCAGCCCCACGTGGTTCGCCTGGAAACCCGGCCTTCGAACATCGAGGGGCGTGGCGAGGTGAGTCAGCGCGAGTTGGTGCGCAACAGTTTGCGGATGCGCCCGGACCGCATTGTGATCGGCGAAGTGCGTGGCGCCGAAGCGCTGGACATGCTGACCGCCATGAACACCGGCCACGACGGCTCGTTGACCACGATCCACGCCAACACCGCGCGCGATGCGTTGGGGCGAATCGAGAACATGGTGTCGATGACCGGGGCGACCTTCCCGATCAAGGCCATGCGGCAGCAGATTGCGTCGGCTATCGATGTGGTGATCCAGCTGGAACGCCAGGAGGACGGCAAACGCCGACTGGTCAGCGTGCAGGAAATCAACGGCATGGAGGGCGAGATGATCACCATGACCGAAATCTTCTCCTTTGCGCGCCACGGCGTGGGCGAAAACGGCGAGGTGCTCGGCGATTATCGGCCCAGCGGCATGATTCCGGCCTTCCGCGATGTGCTGGCCAAGCGCGGCATCGAGTTGCCACTGACGATGTTCAGGCCTGAATGGATGGAGGCACGGCAGCCATGAGCCATATTCCTGCTGAATTCATAGTGATGTTCCTGGGCATGGTGTTTATCGCCGTGTTCCTCTTGTCCCAGGGTGTGGTGGTGCCGGTGTTCGGTGAAGCCGGCAAGATGCGCAAGCGCATCCGCGGCCGTTTGCATGTACTGGAGAAAGCCAACAATCTGCCCAACATGCAGACGGTGTTACGGCAGAAATACCTGACGCGCTTGTCGCCACTGGAGGCCAGGCTCGAGCAGTTGCCGTTTATGGCGAGCCTGACACAGATGATCGAGCAGGCCGGCCATGAATATCGTGCTTATCGGGTGATCTTGCTCGGGCTGTTCCTGGGCGCGTGTGCGGGCATCTCGATCTGGATGGTCGTGACTGTCTGGTGGATGGCGTTGTTGGCGGGCTTCGGGGTGTTCTGGTTACCACTGTTGAAAGTTTCTCGTGACCGTAGCAAACGTTTCGCTGAGTTTGAGGAAGGCCTGCCGGATGCGCTGGATGCCATGTGCCGGGCCCTGCGCGCCGGGCACCCGTTCAACGAAACCCTGCGCCTGGTCGCCGAGGAGCACAAGGGGCCGGTCGCTCATGAGTTCGGCCTGACTTTCGCCGATATCAACTATGGCAACGATGTACGCCGGGCCATGCTCGGCCTGCTGGAGCGCATGCCCAGCATGACGGTGATGATGCTGGTGACTTCGATCCTCATCCACCGCGAGACTGGCGGTAATCTGACCGAAGTGCTGGAGCGTCTGAGTCGGTTGATCCGTGGGCGTTTCCGCTTTCAGCGCAAGATCAAAACCCTGTCGGCCGAAGGGCGGATGTCGGCCTGGGTGCTGGTGGCGATTCCCTTCGTGCTGGCCGTTGCGATCGTGCTCACAAGCCCCAGCTACATGCCTGTGCTGCTCAATGATCCCATAGGCCACAAGCTGATCATCGGGGCTTTCTGCGCCATGTTGATCGGGATTTTCTGGATACGAAAAATCATTCGGATTCAGGTTTAAGCGATATTCGCTACCGGGAGGTACAGGTCATGGACTTTTTGCTCGGGTTGTTCAGTCGGTTCACGGGGAACGAGGAGATAGCGCGCCTGTTGTTCCTTGGCGCGATCGGTTTGAGTACGGTGCTTGCGGTCGCCGCCTTGATGTTGCTGATGCTGGGTCTCCAGGACCCGGTACAGCGTCGTCTGGCGCTGATCAAGCGTGGATATTTGGGCAATACGACAGGGCAGGAAGCGCCGAGTAATCTGCAACTGTTGCTGGAACGGGTCGGCCAGCGCTTTGCCTCGGCTGAATCGACCCAGACGTCTGTTACCCAGACTCTGTTGATGCATGCGGGGTACCGCTCCTCTTCGGCGGTGCAGATGTACTGGGCGGTGCGCTTGATGTTACCGCTGTTGATGGTCGGCCTTGCGTTGCTGCTGTTGCCGCTGATTCCCAAGGTTTCGCTGGCAGTGGGGCTGTTGTTGGTGGTCATGGTGGCCGGTATCGGGTGGCTGATACCCGCTCTGTATGTCTCCAAGCGCAAGCAGGCGCGTCAAAACCGGCTGCGTACCGCGTTTCCGGATGCACTGGACTTGATGGTGGTGTGCGTGGAGTCGGGTCTGGCGCTGCCTACGACCATCGAGCGAGTGGCTGAGGAGATGTCGGTCAGTCATATTGAGCTGGCTGAAGAACTGGCCCTGGTCAATGCGCAAATCCGTGCGGGCGTTTCCAGTACCGAGGCGCTCAAGCAACTGGCTGTGCGCACTGGCCTGGATGACGTACAAGGGTTGGTCAGCCTGTTGGCACAGAGTATTCGCTTTGGTACCAGCGTGGCCGACACCCTGCGTATTTATGCCGATGAATTCCGTGACCGGCGTACGCAGGCCGCCGAAGAGGCGGGGGCGAAAATCGGCACCAAACTGATATTCCCGCTGATTTTCTGCCTGTGGCCGAGCTTCTTCCTGGTCGCCATCGGCCCGGCCATGATTGGGGTAATGAAAGCATTCGGAAATATGTAAGAGAAGCGGGTGGGGGGCTGTCGAATCAGATGGCCTTGCCACCCGAACCTGATCTGTACTTCCCCTCCCAAGATCTACACATCCCCCGCACCGCTCGCTCCTACGGGTAATGCTGTTCACTTAAACACACCCTTCAGTCATACCTACCTTTGTAGCGAGCGAGCTTGCTCCGGGCGGCGTTCCGACGCTGGGCTGCGTAGCGGCCCCAAAAATCTGACCACCATTGCCGATTTTTGTGAGTGCTACGCACTGGAGCGCCAGCCCGGTCAAGCGGGAGCAAGCTCCCTCGCCACAGGTTTCTCCGATTCAAGACGCTCTTAAGTGAACAGCATTGCTGTTCCTGCAGGAGGATTCGGTCAGAACTGAAAAATGTGTAGATGCCAATACTTTCCTGCAGACGTTATTAAGCCTGGCTTTTTAGCCAGGCTACTTTGGACTATGCCAGAGGTTGGTCATCCATTGACGTGCCTCAGTTGCTGGTGGTCATTTTCCCCCCAGCTTTCTGCTCAAAGAACATCGGGATCGGGTAGGTGAAGCTGTTCAGCCAGCGCTGGAAGGACAGGTCACGCTCAGTGACCGATGCAGTTTGCCGAAAAGGGGAGGCAACCACACCGCGAATCTGTAGCTGCATCCACTGTTCGGTGCCCTTTTGCGGCGCCGAGGAGGGACCTGGCTCAATAGCCCAGGCACTGGTGGACAGGCAAGCCATGCACACAATCAACAGCCCTTTGGTATTCATCTCGACTCCTCATACGTTCTACTTGATCGCAGCATTGGCTGAGGCATCGACTACTGTCTCAGTCTTGCGATTCCCCTCCGAAGCCACCGCTTTTTTGGCAGAGGCCTTGAGTTTTTCTGCGCGGGTTTGAGCCTCTGCGACTTGCTGGGCACTCAAGCTGGCGCGGTTCGCGAGTTCGGCAGCTGCCTTCCAGTTATCCTGATAGATCAGCAGCGTCACCATATTGAGTGCCGCCAATGAATCGGCCTGCTTGAGCTCCATGGCCGTCATGAACTCGAAGCGTGCTTCAGGGATCCGTCGCTGATTGAGGTAGACGACCCCCAGGTCATTGCGCATCTTGTCGTCGGTGGGGGCCATCTTCACCGCACGCTCAAGGTGAGTAGTGGCGCTGGCATTATCATTTTTGGCCGCGGCCAACTGGCCAAGGCCATGTTCTCCTTCAGCGGCCAGGCAGGTGCCGAGCAGGCTTTGATACAACGGCTCCGCATCTTTACGCCCCATCAAGCGCAGCACCCGAGCCTTGCGCAGGCGAACCTGGGCCAGGTCATCGGGCAAGCCTTGCAGGTTCGCCAGGCTGGCATACAAACGGCCCTCGTTGACCATGTTGTCGGCCAGGTTCAGGGCAAGCTCTTGCTCCGAACCGGGCTTGGCACAGACAGCCGGTCGCGAAACCATGCCATTGGTGGCACAACCTGCGAGCATCAATGTCGCCGTTATTGCAATGACTGCTTTCATCGAGTGTCCTCTGGCTACAACACGTTGAACGCCTGGCCAGTGGCAATACAGCTGGCCCGCCAAGCGCTCAAGGTCACCGTTAAGAGTGAGGGCGAAAGCCCGGTTCAGCGTCTGGCTCCGGTTCATTGCGAGAGCCCGGAGCGACTGTCGAAATCGCCATTTTCAAGGAAGAACATGCGGTAGAAGTTCGGGTCGTAATTACGCAGCTGTTCGCCAGGCAATGACGGCAGTTGTGCATTGGCCGCCAGGGGCTGGACCAGATGCGGGGTGACGATCATCAACAATTCGCGCTCTTCGCGGTTGATGGTGTTGTCACGGAAGAACGCGCCCAGAATAGGGATATCGCCCAGCCCCGGAAACTTGTTCACCTGGGAGTTGTTGCGAGTGCTGATCAGGCCGCTGATGACGAAGCTTTCGCCGTCGGCCAGGGAGATGCTGGTGTCGGTGCGGCGCACGGTCAGCGCCGGAACTATCGTGCCGGCGATGCTTACGGCGTTGGTGAAGTCCAGTTCACTGACTTCCGGTGCCACCTTCAGGGCGATACGGTTTTTCTCGATGATGGTTGGCGTCAGGGTCAGGCGGATACCGAACTCCTTGTACTCGATGGAGATGCTATCGCTGCCCGAACTGGGCACCGGAATCGGTACTTCACCACCGGCCAGGAAGCTCGCACTCTGCCCACTGAGCGCTACCAGGCTTGGCCGCGCGAGGGTATAGGCGAAACCGCTGCCTTCCAGCGCGTTGATCGCCACCAGGGTATTACCGGTCGCAAAATTGAGGTTGAACATGCCGTTGTCCACCGGTATCGACGGTGTGACAACGCCGCCGATGGTGGGCAAGGTTCTCGGCGAGCCGAACAGGAAGTTGCCGCGGGTGCCGAAAATAGACGCTGAGGCTTCCTTGAGTTTGGTCCGGCTGACTTCAACGAAACGAATATCGGTTTGCACCTGGCTTGGCAGCAGCGGGTCTTCGGTAGGTCCCGTCGACACGCTGGTCAGCGCCGCGGTGGCCCGGCCCTTGACGAACACCATGCTTTGGCGCGGCGTTTTCGAACAGCTGGTCCAGACCATCAGGCTGGTGGCTCCCGGTGTCAGACCAGTGAGCAGGAAGGCGTTGGGGTTGTTGCCGCTGGGTTGCACATCGGCAATTTTCGGGTCACCCACGGCCAGTTGCGTCACCGGAACCGGTGTGCGCAGTTCATTCTGAAGCCCCTGACCGACCTCGAACGTTGTCGGCATACTGTCCATCTGCGAACAGTTGGCCGCCGCGGCCTGAGCCGCGTCCACGCTGAGGCCCATCCAGAACAGGCCATGGATAATTCGCTTGAAAGCGGGCACGGTACGATAGCTCATTAAGTGCATCCTCGCTGAATAGGCCATCTACAAGGCAAACCAAGTTGCCTCGGATCACTACAAGGGGCCTGAGTCGACCCTCAACCTCGCCAGAGCACTCACCACTAATGATTAATGCCCCCGGCAATATTCCTTGGTGCTACACGCAAGCAGGTGCAATACGCTGATCCGAATGAACAGCGAGCGACCTTCTAAAACGGCTTTTAGTGATCCAGATACCTGGGCTGTCGACCCGAGCAACAGGCTCAGGCTCGACAACCATCGCGGTTATAGGCGGCACTTCCCGCCCACCTGACTCCCCTAAAAAGCAACCGGCAATCACAGCTCTGCGCCGGTAAACGCCTGTCAGGATCATAGTGAGGTAACTCCTTTTGCCAATTCGCTATCTGATCTCTGAACCTAACGTCAAAATTCAAACCGTTATGACTTCTTCTTGTTTGAAGGTAGTTCAAACAAAGCAAAGCGCCATGATTTAAAACAAAACTTTCAGGGCAGAGTGTGGAGATAGCCGTGTTGCTGGCGTTGGAGCCGTAAAAAATGCGGTTCGACGAGGCAACTAAGGCCGCATGACTTACATGGACAGAATCAGGCGTCCGGCGAACAGAATGAGGATCACCCCCATGGTTCGTTCGAACCAGTGCCCCATGCGCATGAACAGCAGTCGCACCCGGGCGCTGGAAAAGAACAGGGCCACGATCACGAACCACAAGGCGTTCACGAAACACATCCACAACCCGTACAGCGCTTGAATCTGCAGCGGTGTCGTAGCGCTGATGATGGTGGTGAAAATCGCCAGGAAGAACAGCGTTGCCTTGGGGTTGGTGGCGTTGGTCAGAAACCCGGTGCTGAAAGCCTTGAACAACGTCTGTTGCTCAGTTGACGCTGCCGCGCCGTTGTCGCCTTCAATCGCCGCTTTGGGTTTGCTGCGCAACAGGCTCACACCGAGGTACAAAATGTAGGCCCCCCCGATCACCTTGGCCACCGTCAGTAGCCAAGGCGTGGTGTGCATCAATGCGCCGACGCCGAGCAAGGTGTACAGCACATGCACGGAAATACCCGCGCCGATGCCCAGCGCCGTACAGATGCCCACTAAGCGCCCGAAACGCACGCTTTGGCGGATGGTCACGGCGAAGTCCGGCCCGGGAGCTACCACGGCCAGAAAATGGATGGTTGCCAGCGCCAGAAACTCGCCCAGGTAATTCGAAAACATCTCAACTCCAGAAAGTCAGGGGGGAAGCATTGCCGCGATAGCCGACAAAGAAAGAAAGGCTCAATCGCGGATCGTCCACACCCGGCGTCACCGAGTGCATGCGGCGTGAATTGAACATGATGAAATCACCCGGCTCAGGGCGAATCTCCAGGGTCGGAGGGCCGAGCAAGGCCGGATCGATGCCGTAACTGTCGCCACGCATCTCGTCGAACTGGTCCGGGGAAATGTCGTGGTCCCACATCTGCAACGCGCCGCCCTCGGTCGGCATGTTCAGGTAAACATTGCAGGCGAACTGCGCTTCCAGGCTTCTGGCCTGGAAGCTGTCCGGGGCGTCCTTGGCGAAAATGTCGTGATGCGCGAGGAAGCACACCCCGGGTTTGACCACGCGCGATAGCCCCACATACATCTTGCGGCCATAGAGATTCTCCAGGTGCGCCCCCGCCGGCCAGGACTCATCGAGCATGCAGCGCAGGGTGTCGACAGGTGAGGAGTAGGGCGCGCAACGGCTGCGCAATTCGGCGATGTTGCTGGTGGCGCGCTCGAAATAGTCTTCGATCAGCAGTGGCTGGTTTTCCGCTTCATAAAACGCCATGCCGATGCGACCGATGCTCGGTGCGTTGATGTAGCCTTCGAAGCCGGGGGCGAGGATCTTGTCGCCGATCTGGATCGCCAGCGGCCGAGGCAACAAGCCTCTGACGCGGATGGCGAGGACTTCTTCGTTGGCCAGTTTTTTTATGCACGTCTCATCGAGACGCTCGACGTCAAGCATCATGTCTTAGGTCCATCTATCAGATAGTCAACAGAGCCCGCGAACGCAGGCTCCTCCGGCGTCAGGCGATGACGGGGTCGACATCGCCCAAAGACTCAATCCACGTGGTAGTGGACTGACAGCGTTCCCTTTTTCTGCGAAAGGGAAGCGATCGTGACCCTGCCCAAATCCTTCAGGCTACGTACATGGGTGCCGCCGCAGCCGTAGGCGGGCAGCTCACCGAAACCGATTTCACGGGTGCCTTCGCGCAACGACGTCAAGCGCGGCAGATCGTGGGCGATCCATTGCTTGATGCCGTGCTGAATCGTCTGGGCATCAACTTCCTGCGCGCCATCGCCCGGTTTGAATTGCACACGTCCTTCATCTGGCCAGTGATGAGCCTTGATCGGCATCCAGCCCATGGCCTGGATGAAGTGACCAATCAGGTGCCCCGCCGAATGCATGCGCGTATTGAACTGGCGGCGTTGCTCGTCGACCCGAATCTGGATCATGCCGAGTTTTACCGGGTGGTCGACGAAATGGATGATCCGCTCCGTTTCCTGCACCACGCGCAGCACCTGGCTTTCGCCGATCCAGCCGGTATCACAGGGTTGCCCGCCGCCCTGGGGGTGAAACAGAGTGGCGCGCAGCACCACGGCGAACTCGTTCTCATAGGGCGTGCAATCCAGGACTTCCACATTGGCCCTGAGGTCATCACTATGGAAAAAGAGGCGAAGCGTCATATTCCATGCCCTTATTAAAATTTCTATTTTTATTATATGAACCGTGGAATTGCGTGATAATCCGTTCAACCATCAAAGGACTGTTGCGCTGTGAGCATAAATCTTCCTCTGCCACTGCTCGGTGAAATGGCGATTTTCGTCAAGGTTGTCGAGACCGGCAGCTTCTCCGAAGCGGCGCGTCAGTTGGGGTCTTCACCCTCGGCGGTGAGTCGCAGCATTTCGCGGCTGGAGAAGGCGCTTGCCACGCGTTTGTTGCAACGAACCACGCGCAAGCTACGCCTGAGTGACGGAGGCGAAGAGGTGTTCAAGCGCTGCCAGGAGATGGTCAGCGCGGCGAAGTCGGTGATGGAAATCAGCGGTCAGTTCACCCAGGAGGCGGAAGGGCTGGTGCGCGTCAGCGTGCCCAAGGCTGTCGGGCGATTCGTGATTCATCCGCATATGCCGGAATTTCTGCGGCGTTATCCCAAAGTGGATGTGGAGTTGTTGCTCGAGGACCGCCAGGTGGATTTGATCGACGACAACGTCGACCTGGCCATCCGTATTACCGATCGGCCCCCCGCGGGGCTGGTGGGGCGCCAGTTGCTGACCATCGACCATTTGCTCTGCGCCACGCCGCAGTACCTGGCCGAGCACGGCACACCGACTCATCCTCACGACTTGCTCAATCACAGCTGCATCTATCTGGGCGAAACCCCGAGCGATGCGCGCTGGAAGTTCAAGAAAGGCAGTAAAGCCGTGACCGTCGGCGTGCGCGGACGTTACGCCGCCAATCACACGGGCGTGCGATTGGGCGCGGTATTGCAACACATCGGGATCGGTAGCCTGCCGTACTTCACCGCTCGTTATGCGCTGGAACAGGGGCTGATTGTGCAGGTATTGCCGGACTGGACCTTTCTGGCGTCCTACCACGGAGGCGCCTGGCTGCTGCATTCGCCCACCCGCTATCTGCCGCCCAAGTTACGGGTGTTCATCGACTATCTGGTGGAATGCCTGGAGAAGGAGCCGACCTTGAGCAAGCCGGGCAAGCCAAGCGCGTTGGGCAAGGGCGCGGCAGCGTATGAGTTGCCGGAGAGTGATGGGTTGCTTTGAGGCCTTGAGGCCAAGATCAAAAGATCGCAGCCTTCGGAAGCGCCCACACGCGCGTAGGAGCTGCCGAAGGCTGCGATCTTTTGATCTTTACCCGGCCAACAAAAAAGGCCCGTATATTCAACCATGCGGGCCTTTTGCGTTACTGATCGCAGATCAGTGCTTGCTGTCCTGGTTCGACATCGCCAGCAGCTGTTTTTCCTGATTCCAGTCGAACGGTTCATCGTTCTGTTCGGCTTCGAAGCGACGTTCTTCCAGCGCCTGGTACAGGTCGATTTCATCATCGGGCATGTAATGCAGGCAGTCACCGGCGAAGTACCACAGCAGATCGCGCGGCACCAGGTGGGCGATTTGCGGATAGCGGGTGATGATCTGGCACAGGATGTCCTGGCCCAGGTATTGGCTTTCGATCGGGTCGACCGGCAGCAACGCACGCAGTTCGTCGAAGCGCTCCAGGAACAAGGCATGGCTTTCTTCGGGAACCTGTTCGGCCTCACCTACGGCGACCAGGATACTGCGCAGGTGGTCGAGCAAGACGAGATGATCGGCAACGACATTGGACACGAGATAAGTCCTCAAGAGCAAAACGGGCGCGGGAGTATAAAGCTCCCGGGCCCATTTTCCCATGATAGAGGACATATGGTCGACCGGATCAGCGAACCTTGCCCTTGCCCAGCACCAGCACCTGTTTGTCGAAATCATCGACGTCGATCACCTTGCGCCGCGCCACCTCCACCTCGCGCAAGGTCTCGGCTTCAGCCGGTTGCAAGACGCCAGCCTCCAGTGCGGCATCGATGACAGACTCCCCGACAGTGGGTTTGACCTGGCGACTTCTCAGCGCCGTGTTGAGTTTTTTCTGTAGCGGTTTGGCGGCGTTCAGCAAGTCGCAGGCGTGCTGCAGGGCGCCGGCCGGATCCTCTGTCGATTGCGGGCGATAGCAGCCCGCCAGTAACTCCTCGAGGGTTGGATCGCCCTTGGCCCGACCGAGGACTGCGGCGACTTTGGCCGCCAGCCTGTCCGACGGGCCTCTGTGCCGGCGACCGAACGGGAACACCATCACCCGCAGCAAGCAGCCGAGTACCTTGTTCGGGAAATTGGTCAGCAGTTCGTCCAGCGCACGTTCGGACTGGCCGAGGCTCTCTTCCATGGCCCAGGCGAACAGCGGACGCATATGCTCCGGCGAGTCGAGATCGTGATAACGCTTGAGCGCCGCGGAGGCCAGATACAGGTAGCTGAGCACATCGCCCAGACGCGCGGACAAGCGTTCGCGGCGTTTCAGATCGCCGCCCAGCAGCATCATGCATTGGTCTGCAAGCATGGCAAAAGCCGCGGCCTGGCGGTTGAGGGCGCGCACGTAGCGTTGGCTGAGCTTGTCTCCGGGCATGTGTTCGAAATGCCCGAAGCCAAGGTTCAGCACCAGGGTGCTGGCGGCGTTGCTCACGGCAAAACCAATGTGTTTGAGCAGCAGCGCGTCGAACTCGACCAGCGCCTGTTGTTTGTCTTCGCGGTGGACAAGGGCCATTTCCTTGAGCACGAATGGATGGCAGCGAATAGCGCCCTGGCCGAAGATCATCAGGTTGCGTGTCAGGATGTTCGCACCTTCGACCGTGACGGAAATGGGCGCACCTTGCCAGCTTCGCGCCAGATAGTTGTTCGGGCCCATGATGATGGCCTTGCCGCCATGAACATCCATGGCGTGACTGACGCACTCGCGACCGCGCTCGGAGAGGTGGTATTTGATGATGGCCGAGGGCACCGACGGTTTTTCGCCGAGGTCGACGGCGTTGGCGGTGAGCATCCGCGCGCTGTCCATCAGCCAGGTACTGCCGCCGATCCGCGCCAGTGCTTCCTGAATCCCTTCGAAGGCTGACAGCGGTGCGTTGAATTGCTCGCGAACCTGCGCATATTGGCCGGTCACCAGGCTGCTGAATTTACCCGCGGCGGTACCGATGGCAGGCAGCGAAATGGAACGTCCGACCGACAGGCAGTTCATCAGCATCATCCAGCCTTCGCCGAGCATCTCCTGACCGCCGATGATGAATTCCAGCGGTACGAACACGTCCTTGCCGGAGTTGGGACCGTTCATGAAGGCGGCGCCCAGCGGCAGGTGACGGCGGCCGATTTCCACACCGGGGGTCTGGGTTGGAATCAATGCGAGACTGATCCCCAGGTCGACTTTGTCACCCAATAGATGATCCGGGTCATAGGCCTTGAAGGCCAGGCCGATCAAGGTCGCCACCGGACCGAGGGTGATGTAGCGTTTTTCCCAGTTCAGGCGCAGGCCGAGGGTTTCCTGGCCTTCCCATTCACCTTTGCAAATCACCCCGGTGTCGGTCATCCCCCCGACGTTGGAGCCCGCCATCGGGCCTGTCAGGGCAAAGCAGGGGATATCGTCGCCGCGGGCCAGGCGTGGCAGGTAATGATTGCGTTGTTCGTCGGTGCCGTAATGCAGCAGCAGTTCCGCCGGGCCAAGGGAGTTGGGCACCATGACGGTGGAGGCCAGGTCACCGCTGCGGGTCGCCAGTTTCATCGCGATCTGGGAGTGCGCATAAGCCGAGAAGCCTTTACCGCCGTATTCCTTGGGGATGATCAGGGCAAAAAAGCCATGCTGCTTGATGTGATCCCAGGCTTGGGGCGGCAGGTCCATCAACTGACTGATCTGCCAATCGGTGACCATCGCGCAGAGCTCTTCGGTCGGGCCATCGATGAACGCCTGTTCCTCTTCGCTCAGCTGCGCTTTTGGATAGGCCAGCAGCTTGTTCCAGTCCGGACGACCGCTGAACAGCTCGCCATCCCACCAGACCGTGCCGGCCTCAATGGCTTCACGCTCGGTTTGCGACATGGGTGGCAGGTTTTTTTGAAACCAGTTGAAAATGGGCGCCGTGAACAGTTTTCGTCGCAGGTCCGGCAGTAACAGGAAGGCGGCTACAGCCGCAAGCATCGCCCAGAAAATCAGCAGCAGCCAGACGGGTGCATGGCTCGCATGTCTGAAGATGCCCATCGCCAGCAGATAGACAGCGATGATACCCAAAGCGGGCAGGGGCGCGGTGCGGCGATGTGCCAGCCAGGCAATCCCGACCACCAGAACCAGTATCCACAACAGCAGCATAATTAATTCTCCTGAAGCCAGGTGCAAAACCACTCTCAGAGCTTAGACGGCATCCATAAAAGTGGGTGGTCGGAGCGATCGGGTTGAGCTTGTAGGACCAAACGGCCGGACTTCGTCAGTTATTTCGATGGAGGGCTCGTCAACAGGGCGGGCAAGCGCTGATATTTGGCCGAAACGTCGTTATCTCTGTGCTGAAGGTATCGCTAGACTCGTGGCTTCCCCCAGGAGATTGCTGCCATGCACGCGTATCTGAGCCCCGGCCGCTTCATCGACAGTGACCATCCCTCGGTGGTGGAGTTCGCCGAAAAACACCGTGGCGCCCGGCGCGATCCGCTGGAGCAAGCGATCAATCTCTATTACGCGGTGCGTGAGGCCGTGCGCTACAACCCCTACACCTTCAGCCGTGATCCGCAGACCTTGCGCGGCAGCTATGCGCTGGCGGCGGGGGAGAGTTATTGCGTGCCCAAAGCCACACTGTTGGCAGGTTGCGCCCGGCATTGCGGGATCCCGGCGCGTATCGGTCTGGCGGATGTGCGTAATCACCTGTCGACACCGCGTCTGCTCGAACTGCTCAAGAGCGATGTGTTCGCCATGCACGGCTACACCGAGCTTTATTTGAACGAGCGTTGGGTCAAAGCCACACCGGCCTTCAATCAACAACTGTGCGAGCTGTTCAATGTCGCGCCGCTGGAGTTCGACGGGATCAACGACAGCGTGTTCCATCCCTTCAACCGTGACGGCGAGCAACTGATGGAATACCTGGTCGATCACGGCCAGTTCACCGATGTGCCTGAAGCGTTCTTTTTCGAGCACCTGGAAAAGTGCTATCCGCATCTGTTCGGCGAGCGGCTGCCGCTGCAACTGGGTGATATGCAGGGCGATTTGAGTCGCGTCTGATCCGGCGTATGCTGCCTGCGCATTCATCCAACAAGGAGCGGTCATGCTGAAGATCTGGGGTCGGAAAAATTCGTCGAATGTCAGAAAGCCGTTGTGGGCCGCCGAAGAGCTGGGCCTGGCCTATGAAGCCATCGATGCCGGCGGTGCCTTTGGCGTGGTCGACACGCCTGAGTACCGGGCGATGAATCCCAACGGTCGCGTGCCGGTGATCGAAGACGACGGCTTCGTGCTGTGGGAATCCAACACCATCGTGCGTTACTTGATGGCCCGCCACGCCAGCGGCACTGCCTGGTATCCGACGGACCTGCAAGCCCGTGCCTCGGCGGAAAAGTGGATGGACTGGACCACCTCAAGTTTTGCCGCGCCGTTTCGCACGGTGTTCTGGGGCGTGTTGCGCACCCCGCAAGAGCAGCAGGACTGGTCGGCCATCAAGGCTGCGATCAAGGAATGCGACGATCTGCTGTCGATGGCCGATCAAGCGCTGGCGGCTAAACCATACCTGTCGGGCGATGAGATCGGCATGGGCGACATTCCCTTGGGTAGCTTCATTTATGCCTGGTTCGAGATGCCGATCGAACGCGCGCCGCTGCCACATCTCCAAGCTTGGTACGCACGGTTGAAACAGCGTCCGGCCTATCGCAAAGCCGTCATGACCGCGTTGACTTAATACTCACTATCGACACGCTTGACTGTACTTGTGTGGCGGCGACAAGCACCATTGCGCTCGTGCGCCGCGGTTGCATTGCTCGCCGCCCGCCCTTATTTATTCCTTTCTTCCCTTCTTGGTGCGTAAATCCGATATGAGTTCCGCTCTGTCCATCCGGCAGCTAACCAAAACCTACGGCAACGGTTTCCAGGCCTTGAGTGGTATCGATCTGGACGTCGCCGAAGGTGACTTTTTCGCCTTGCTCGGCCCGAACGGCGCCGGCAAATCCACGACCATCGGCATTCTCTCGACCCTGGTGAACAAGACCAGCGGTACGGTGAATATCTTCGGTCACGACCTGGACAAAAATCCTGCGGCGCTCAAACGCTCGATCGGCGTGGTGCCCCAGGAGTTCAACTTCAACCAGTTCGAAAAGACATTCGACATTGTCGTGACCCAGGCCGGTTACTATGGCATCCCGGCGAAAATCGCCAAGGAACGCGCCGAGCGGTACCTGACCCAACTGGGTTTGTGGGACAAGCGCGATGTGCCGTCACGCTCCCTGTCCGGCGGCATGAAGCGCCGACTGATGATCGCCCGGGCGCTGGTCCACGAACCACGCCTGCTGATCCTCGACGAACCGACGGCGGGGGTGGACATCGAATTGCGTCGCTCGATGTGGACCTTCCTCACCGAGCTGAACAAGCAAGGCATCACCATCATCCTCACCACGCACTACCTGGAAGAGGCTGAGCAGTTGTGCCGCAACATCGGCATCATCGACCACGGTACCATTGTCGAGAACACCAGCATGAAGCAGTTGCTCAGCCAACTGCATGTCGAGACGTTCCTGCTGGACCTGAAGAACACCTTGCAAGTGGCGCCGCAGTTGCTCGGTTACCCGGCCAAACTGGTCGACAGTCATACCCTGGAAGTCCAGGTCGACAAGGCCATGGGCATTACCGCGCTGTTCACCCAATTGGCGCAGCAGAACATCGAAGTGTTGAGCCTGCGTAACAAAACCAATCGCCTTGAGGAGTTGTTCGTGTCCCTGGTGGAGAAAAATCTGTCGAAGGTGGCGGTATGAGTTCCGAGCTGCAACCCAACCTCGTCGCCCTCAATACCATCGTTTACCGTGAGGTCAAGCGCTTCACCCGGATCTGGCCGCAGACCTTGCTGCCGCCAGCCATCACCATGGTTCTGTATTTTGTGATCTTCGGCAATCTGATCGGTCGGCAGATCGGCGGCATGGGTGGCTTCACGTACATGGAGTACATCGTGCCGGGGCTGATCATGATGTCGGTGATCACCAACTCCTACGGCAACGTGGTGTCGAGTTTCTTTGGCAGCAAGTTCCAGCGCTCCATCGAAGAGTTGATGGTGTCGCCGGTGTCACCGCATACGATTCTGATCGGCTACACCTTGGGCGGCGTGCTGCGCGGGTTGATGGTCGGGATCATCGTGACGTTGCTGTCGCTGTTCTTCACCACGCTACAGGTGCATCACCTGGGCGTGACCGTTCTGGTGGTGCTGCTGACGGCGACGATCTTCTCGCTGCTGGGCTTCATCAACGCGGTATTTGCGCGCAACTTCGATGACATCTCGATCATCCCGACCTTCGTGCTGACACCGCTGACGTATCTGGGCGGGGTGTTCTACTCGATCAGCCTGCTGCCGCCATTCTGGCAGACCGTGTCGCTGGCCAACCCGGTACTGCACATGGTCAACGCCTTCCGTTACGGCATCCTTGGCGTGTCGGACATCAAGATCAGCGTGGCGATCGCCTTCATGCTGGTAGCGACTGTTGTGCTGTACATCGGTTGTGCGCGGCTGCTGGTGAGTGGGCGTGGGATGCGTACGTGACGGCGGTCACTGCGGTCCACTGTGGTAGCGGGCTTGCTCGCTTAGGCTGTGGGTTGGTGTGCATATCCGTTTCTGCGGTAACGACGATTGGCGGTTTCGCTCTTACAGCGAGTCACTTTCGAAAAGCGCGAAAGTAACCAAAGCGCTCTTGCCCCTTTTGTTCGGTGCCTCGCCCAGGCTCGGCATGCCCTCGCTCCGGTCCTGCTCCGTGGGCCCGCCGCCATCGGCCATCCATGGCCGGGGGCGGCTAACCCGGCATCCATGCCGGGTTGCCCACTGCGCAGAACCTCCACTCGGCCTCTCGAGGGGGCGGTGCGTCAAAATCAAAAGCAAGGCGGCCTACCGGCCGGCCTGATCTGAAGCGAACGCGTTCCCCCCGTAGGAGCTGCCGAAGGCTGCGATCTTTTGATCTTGCCGTTGCCGTTGCCGTTGCTTTGCTTTTGATCTTGATCTGCTTGCCCCTTTTCCCAGAGGCCGAACGCAGGCGTTGCGTAGGGGGCACCGCGGCAGGGATGCCGCGGTAGCCGCCCCCGGCCATGGATGGCCGATGGCGGCGGGCCCCCGGAGCAATGCCGGAGTGAGGGCATGCCGAGCCTAGGCGAGGCACCGAATGGCGGGGCAAGAGCGCTTTGGTTACTTTCGCGCTTTTCGAAAGTGACTCGCTGTAAGAGCGAAACCATAAGTAGCCGTTACCGCAGCAATGGATATGTCCCCCATATAAAAAAACGGCCTCCCAAGCGGAGGCCGTTTTTCATTCCTGCATCCGGTTGCGCTTACGCCGTGCCCACTGCCGACTCACCCACCAGCGCCAATACATCATCACCAGGCAATAAGCCAACGCCCCAAGCACCAGCCCCGTTACCACCGAGCCCAGTAAAAACGGTTGCCACAAAGTCGAGAGTTCGCCGCTGATCCATGCCCAGGTCAACTCGTCCGGCAAGCTCCTGGCGGGGACGTCCATCAGCCAGGCGCCGGTCTGGTAGGTGCAGAAGAACACCGCCGGCATGGTGATCGGGTTGGTCAGCCAGACCAGGCTGACGGCAATCGGCATGTTGCCGCGCACCACGATGGAGAGGATGGCGGCCAGCAGCATTTGCAACGGGATGGGCAGGAATGCCGCGAACAGGCCAACGGCCATGGCCCGCGCGACGGAATGACGATTGAGGTGCCAGAGGTTCGGGTCATGCAGCAGGGTGCCAAGAAAGCGTAAGGATTTGTGTTCCCTGATGCTGGTCGGGTCTGGCATGTAACGTTTGAATAAGCGCCGGGGCATAAGGCTTCTCGGTCGGTTAAGGCGGCAAGTATGTCTGGATTCTACGAACCGCCCATTCAGACTTTGTGACAATTGTTAACGACGCCTGTGCGGCGCGACGGCTAAGCCTAGGGAAGGGACTCTCAAGGACGGGCATATGCGCACAGGGATGATGGCGCTGGCGTTGGGTCTGCTGGCCCTGCGTTTTTTACCGGTATTGCCGCCGGCGGGGTTGTGGCTGTTGTTGCTGGTAGTGGGTTTGATGTTGCTGCCGTTTCGAACCTTTCCACTGGCATTTTTTCTATTCGGCTTCAGTTGGGCATGTGCGAATGCGCAATGGGCGCTGGATGATCGCTTGGCGCTGAAGCTCGATGGCGAGACTCGCTGGGTCGAAGGTCGTGTCACCGGGTTGCCGCAGCAGGCCGAGGGCGTGGTGCGTTTCGAACTGACAGACAGTCAGTCGCGTCGCACCCAACTGCCTCGGCACTTGCGCCTGGCCTGGTATGGCGGGCCGCCCGTCAACAGTGGCGAGCGGTGGCGGCTGGCGGTCAAATTGAAGCGTCCTGCCGGGCTGCTCAACCCCCATGGTTTTGATTACGACGCCTGGTTGCTGGCCCAACGCATCGGCGCCACCGGGACGGTCAAGGACGGTCAGCGACTGGGGGAAGCGCAGTGGGCCTGGCGCGACGGCATTCGTCAGCGTTTGCAGGCCGTCGATGCGCAGGGGCGAACGGGGGCGCTGACGGCGTTGGTGCTGGGGGACGGCGCCGGGTTGAGCCGTGAGGACTGGCAGGTGCTGCAAGACACCGGCACCGTGCATCTGTTGGTGATTTCCGGGCAGCACATTGGTTTGCTGGCGGGACTGGTGTATCTGCTGATCGCCGGGCTGGCGCGTTATGGCTTATGGCCCAGGCGCTTGCCGTGGCTACCGTGGGCGTGTGGGCTGGCGTTCGCGGCGGCGCTCGGTTATGGGCTGCTGGCCGGTTTCGAGGTGCCGGTGCGTCGGGCCTGCCTGATGATCGGTCTGCTGTTGTTGTGGTGGCTACGGTTTCGTCATCTCGGTGCATGGTGGCCGCTGTTGTTGGCGCTGGACGGCGTTTTGCTGCTGGACCCGCTGGCAAGTCTGCAACCGGGTTTCTGGTTGTCTTTTGCGGCGGTAGCGGTGCTGATTTTCACCTTTGGCGGGCGATTGGGCCCGTGGCGTTGGTGGCAAACCTGGACCCGTGCCCAATGGCTGATCGCGATCGGGCTGTGCCCGCTGCTGTTGGTGCTGGGGTTGCCGATCAGTCTCAGCGGGCCGCTGGCCAATCTGCTGGCGGTGCCCTGGATCAGTCTGCTGGTCTTGCCACCGGCCTTGCTCGGAACACTGTTGTTGCCCGTTCCTTATGTGGGCGAGGGGTTGCTGTGGTTGGCTGGCGGTCTGATCGACCTTTTGTTCAAGGGACTGGCGTTGATGGCCGGGCAATTGCCCGCGTGGGTGCCGGTGGCGGTTCCGTTGTGGGTTTGGGCGTTCGGCACGCTGGGCGCATTTCTGCTGTTACTGCCACGTGGCGTGCCGTTGCGCCTGTTGGGCTGGCCGATGTTGCTGTTGCTGGTTTTTGCGCCCCGGCACACATTGCCTGAAGGCGTCGCCGAGGTCTGGCAACTGGATGTCGGCCAAGGGTTGGCCATCCTGGTGCGCACCCGCCATCACATTCTGCTGTATGACGCCGGGCCGCGTTTCGGCGATATCGACCTGGGGGCGCGGGTGGTGTTGCCATCGTTGCGCAAACTGGGGGTGAACGGACTCGATCTGATGCTGATCAGCCACGCCGACGCCGATCACGCCGGCGGTGCGCGAGCGATTGCCAGCGGTGTGCCGGTGACGCGGGTACTGAGTGGCGATCCACTGGCCCTGCCGGACGAGCTACACGCCGAAGGCTGCGAGAGCGGTCAACAGTGGACTTGGGACGGCGTGCGGTTCCAACTCTGGCAGTGGCCGTCGGCCATCGATAGCAATCAGAAATCCTGCGTGCTACAGATCGAAGCCAACGGTGAGCGGTTGCTGCTGACCGGCGATATCGATACCGCGGCCGAGCGGGCGCTGCTCGACGGTCCATTGGCGGTGCCGACGGATTGGCTGCAGGCTCCGCATCATGGCAGTCGCAGTTCATCTTCGATGGCGTTGCTCAGCGCCTTGCAACCCAAAGCGGTGCTGATCTCCCGTGGCAACGGCAATTCTTTCGGCCATCCCCATCCCACGGTCGTGGCGCGCTATCAAAAGCGTGGCATGGCGATCTACGACAGCGCCGAGCAGGGCGCCATTCGTCTACAACTGGGGCGCTTCAAACCACCTTGGACGATGCTTCAGGAACGGCGTTTCTGGCGCGATCCGCCAGCATTGCGCCAGTAACCCGCGTCATCAAAGCCCGACCGGATGCGACATCGCGGTCTTCGGTGCGCCCACCCCCTATGTTAGAGTGGCGCACTTTTTCGAGGGGACTGTCACTGTGTGGGAATTGGTCAAATCCGGCGGCTGGATGATGCTGCCGATCATTCTGAGTTCCATCGCGGCCATGGCGATCGTCGCCGAGCGTCTCTGGACCCTGCGCGCCAGCCGCGTGACCCCGGAGCACTTGCTCGGGCAGGTCTGGGTCTGGATCAAGGACAAGCAACTCAATAAAGAAAAACTCAAGGAACTGCGCGCCAACTCTCCGCTGGGCGAGATCCTGGCTGCCGGTCTGGCCAACTCCAAGCATGGTCGCGAGATCATGAAAGAGTGCATCGAAGAGGCCGCCGCGCGGGTGATTCACGAGCTCGAACGCTACATCAATGCCCTGGGCACCATCGCCGCCATGGCCCCGTTGCTGGGACTGCTGGGTACGGTGCTGGGCATGATCGATATTTTCAGTGCGTTCATGGGCACGGGCATGGGCACCAACGCCGCGGTGCTGGCCGGGGGTATTTCCAAGGCACTGATCACCACCGCCGCCGGCCTGATGGTCGGTATTCCGGCCGTGTTCTTCCACCGCTTCCTGCAACGTCGGATCGATGAGCTGGTGGTGGGCATGGAGCAAGAGGCGATCAAACTGGTCGAGGTTATACAGGGCGATCGCGACGTGGACCTGGCCGAGGGTAAAGCGTGAAATTCCGTCGTAAACCACGGGAAACGGTAGACATCAACCTCGCGTCGCTGATCGACGTGGTGTTTATCCTGTTGCTGTTTTTCGTCGTGACCACCACGTTCACCCGTGAAACCCAGTTGCGCGTCGACCTGCCGGAAGCGGTCAGCGGCTCCCCGGCCGAAGACCAGCAGCTCAAGCAACTGGACATCGCCATCAGCGCCGATGGGGCGTATTCGGTCAACAACCAGCTGTTGCCCAAGAACGACCTGACCAGCCTGATGGAAGCGCTGCAGAAAGAATCCAATGGCGACACCAATCTGCCGCTGTCCATCAGCGCCGATGGCAAAACCCCCCATCAGTCCGTCATCACCGCGATGGACGCTGCCGGCAAGCTTGGTTTCAGCCACTTGCGCATGACCACTGTCGAGGCGGCGCCGGCGTCCTGATGGCCATGTCCGATCGATTGCTCGCCGCGTGGTACGAAGGTCATCCGGCGTTGAAGCTGTTGCAGCCGCTTGAGTGGCTGTATCGGCGCGTGGTCACCGGCAAGCGCGAGCGTTTTTTGGCGGGCGAGGGCGAGATCTACCAATCGCCGGTGCCGCTGATCGTGGTCGGCAACATCACGGTGGGCGGCACGGGCAAGACGCCGCTGATTCTGTGGATGATCCAGCACTGTCAGCGCAGTGGTTTGCGGGTCGGCGTGGTCAGCCGTGGTTACGGCGCCAAACCGCCGCAATTGCCGTGGCGGGTCGCGGGGGATCAAGGCGCGGACGTGGCGGGCGATGAGCCGCTGTTGATCGTCCAGCGCACCGGCGTGCCGCTGATGATCGACCCGGACCGCAGCCGTGCGGTCAAAGCCTTGCTGGCGAGTGAGCCACTGGACCTGATCCTTTCCGACGATGGCATGCAGCATTACCGGCTGGCTCGTGACCTGGAACTGGTGCTGATCGATGCCGCTCGCGGCTTGGGCAACCGCCGTTGTCTGCCCGCCGGACCCTTGCGCGAACCGGTCGAGCGTCTGCAAAGCGTCGATGCGGTGTTGTACAACGGCGCCGCCAATGATCGCGAAGACGGTTTTGCCTTTCAGTTGCAACCCACCGAACTGGTCAACCTGCACAGCGGCGAACGGCGGCCTCTCGACCACTTTCCCGCAGGTCAGGCCCTGCACGCCGTGGCCGGGATCGGCAATCCCCGGCGTTTCTTCACGACCCTCGAAACGCTACACTGGCGGCCAGTGCCCCATGCATTTGCCGACCACGCCGAGCACAGCGTGCAGGCCTTGAATTTCACACCGTCATTGCCAGTGGTGATGACAGAAAAGGACGCGGTGAAGTGCCGTGCCTTCGCCGCCGCCGATTGGTGGTACCTGGCGGTCGATGCTGCGCCATCGCCGGCCTTCGTGGCCTGGTTCGATACGCAGCTGATGCGCCTGTTGCCGGCTCGTCTTTTGCCTTAACTCCGTTTCTATCCAGGGAATGTACATGGACACCAAATTGCTCGATATCCTCGCTTGCCCGGTCTGCAAAGGCCCGCTCAAGCTCAGCGCCGACAAAACCGAGCTGATCAGCAAGGGCGCCGGCCTCGCGTACCCGATTCGCGACGGCATCCCGGTGATGCTCGAAAGCGAAGCGCGCACCCTGACCACCGACGAGCGTCTGGATAAATGACCACAGCCTTTACCGTTGTCATTCCATCGCGTTATGCCTCCACCCGTCTGCCGGGCAAACCGCTGTTGCTGATCGCCGGCAAGCCGATGATCCAGCACGTCTGGGAACAGGCGAGCAAAAGCAGCGCCCAGCGCGTGGTGGTCGCCACTGACGATGCGCGCATCGTCGAGGCCTGCAAGGGCTTTGGCGCCGAAGTGGTGCTGACCCGCGAAGATCACAATTCCGGCACTGACCGTCTGGCCGAAGTGGCAGCGAAACTGGGCCTGGCCCCGGACGCGATCGTGGTCAATGTTCAGGGCGACGAGCCGCTGATTCCGCCAAGCGTGATCGATCAGGTCGCCGCCAACCTGGCCGCTCACACCGAAGCACGCATGGCCACCCTGGCCGAGCCGATCGAAGACGTCGAAACCCTGTTCAACCCCAATGTGGTCAAAGTGGTCAGCGACCTCAATGGCCTGGCGCTGACCTTCAGTCGTGCCACCTTGCCGTGGGCTCGGGACGCGTTTGCCAAAAGTCGCGAGCAATTGCCGGAAGGCGTGCCGTATCGCCGCCACATCGGCATTTATGCTTACCGCGCCGGTTTCCTGCAGGACTTCGTCACCTGGGGCCCCTGCTGGCTGGAAAATACCGAGTCTCTGGAGCAACTGCGTGCCCTGTGGCACGGCGTGCGGATTCACGTCGCCGATGCGCTGATCGCACCGCCCACCGGCGTCGACACCATTGAAGACCTCGAGCGCGTTCGTCGCCTGCTGGAGGCCTGATGCGGGTTCTGTTCGTCTGCCTGGGCAACATCTGCCGGTCCCCCACGGCTGAGGGCGTCTTGCGGCACAAACTGCGTAAAGCGGGATTGGCCGATCAAGTCGAAGTGGCTTCCGCCGGCACCGGTGACTGGCACGTCGGCAAGGCCCCGGACAAGCGCAGCCAGGCCGCGGCGAAACTGCGCGGCTACGACCTGTCCGCCCAGCGCGCCCAGCAAGTGACCCGCGCCGATTTCGCCACTTATGACCTGATTCTGGCGATGGACAACAGCAACCTGCGCCACCTCAAGGCCATGCAACCGGCCAAGGGCAAGGCCGAGCTGGACCTGTTCCTGCGTCGCTACCAGTCGGAAATCGATGAAGTGCCGGATCCTTATTACGACGGCGACCAAGGCTTCGAACAGGTTTTGGACCTGATCGAGCGCGCCAGCGATCTGCTGGTGATCGAATTGAAGGGACGGTTATGAGTTTGCAGGTTCAACCCCGGGTTTCGCTCAAACCGTACAACAGCTTTGGCGTGGACGTTCAGGCGCGGCTGTTTGCCGAAGCCCATAGCGATGCCGACGTGCGCGAAGCCCTGGCCTATGCGGTCGAACACGAAGTGCCGGTGCTGGTGATCGGTGGTGGCAGCAATTTGTTGCTGACCGCTGATGTGCCGGCACTGGTGCTGCGCATGGCCACACGAGGGATTCGCCTGCTGAGCGATGACGGTAACCAGGTGGTGATCGAAGCCGAGGCCGGCGAGCCGTGGCATCCATTTGTGCAACACACCCTGGCGCAAGGATGGTCGGGGCTGGAAAACCTCAGCCTGATCCCCGGCACCGTCGGCGCGGCACCGATGCAGAACATCGGCGCTTACGGCGTCGAGATAAAAGACGTATTCGCCGGCCTGACGGCCCTCGATCGCCAGACCGGCGAGCTGCGGGACTTCACACTGGCCGAGTGCAACTTCGCTTACCGCGACAGCCTGTTCAAACAGGAGCCGGGGCGCTGGTTGATCCTGCGGGTGCGTTTCACCCTCACGCGCACCGCGCACCTGCACCTGGAATACGGCCCGGTGCGTCAGCGCCTGACCGAGCAGGGTATTGATCACCCGACGCCGACCGATGTCAGCCAGGCCATTTGCAGCATCCGCAGCGAAAAACTCCCGGACCCGGCGGTGCTCGGCAATGCCGGCAGCTTCTTCAAGAATCCGTTGGTGCCAGCCGCACTTGTGGCACAACTCAAGGGTGAATACCCGGATCTGGTGGCGTATGCGCAGCCCGACGGGCAAATGAAGCTGGCGGCGGGCTGGCTGATCGAACGCGCCGGCTGGAAAGGCTTTCGCGACGGCGATGCTGGTGTTCATAAGTTACAGGCGCTGGTGCTGGTTAACTACGGCGCCGCCACGGGCCTGCAATTGCTGAACCTGGCGCAGCGCATCCAGAAAGACATTGCAGAGCGTTTCAAGGTCGACCTGGAAATGGAACCCAACCAGTATTGAGGCTACGCTTACAGGCTGATTAAAAAGCCCTGCACATTTTCAGATGTGCAGGGCTTTTTTGTTAATGCTCAGTTAACTTAGCCAGCTAACGATGCCAGCATTTGCTCCATCAAAGGCCCGGTGCAGACGTCGCGTCCGCATAAGAGAGCCGATTAGCCTGAGTCGATCTGCGTGTAGTGAACCGCGAACCCCAAGCGGCAGATTGCTCGACCCCATAACCTCTATAACTATGCGGGCGTGCCCATGATTACCCTGAAACTCAATGGTCAAGATCATCAACTCGATGTCACCGAGGACATGCCGCTGCTCTGGGCGATCCGTGACGTGGCTGGCTACAACGGCACCAAATTCGGCTGTGGCATGGGCCTGTGTGGCGCCTGCACCATTCATATCGACGGCGCGCCTGCGCGCAGTTGCATCACGCCGATCGGCTCGGTGGTCGGCCAGAACGTCAGCACCATCGACAATCTGCATGCCGACCCGGTTGGCAAAGTCGTCCAGCAAGCCTGGCTCGATAGCGCCGTGGCTCAGTGCGGTTACTGTCAGGGCGGGCAGATCATGTCGGCCACCGCGCTGCTGAAAACCAACCCGAATCCCAGTGACGAGCAGATTGAGGAGGCGATGGTCGGCAACATTTGCCGGTGCGGCACCTACAACCGGATCAAGACCGCCATCCGCCAGGCATCCACTCACCTGAAGGAGGCCAAGGCATGAGCCAGCTACCGAATGATTTTGCGCTGAGCAATCTGAGCAACCTCAGCCGCCGCGGTTTCCTCAAAGGCGTGGGTGCCACCAGTGCGCTGGTGCTGGCTGCCAGTTGGGGCTGGCAAGACGCATTGGCGGCCGAAAAAGAAAAACAGTTCGGCGCCGATGGCATGCCCAACGGCTGGATCGATGACCCCAAGGTTTACATCAGCATTGCCGCCGATGGCAGCGTGACCGTGATCTGCAACCGCTCGGAAATGGGCCAGGGCGTGCGCACCAGCCTGACCATGGTGGTGGCCGATGAACTGGACGCCGACTGGGCGCAGGTCAAAGTGCAACAGGCGCCGGGCGACGAAGTGCGTTTCGGCAATCAGGACACCGACGGTTCGCGCAGCATGCGTCACTGGTACGAGCCGATGCGCCGTTGCGGTGCGGCCGCGCGGACCATGCTTGAGCAAGCCGCTGCCGAGCAATGGAAAGTGCCGGCCGGCGAATGCCATGCGCAATTGCACAAAGTCATCCATAAACCGACTGGCCGTGAACTGGACTACGGCGCGTTGGCCGCTGCCGCCAGTGCGCTCACGGTACCTGCGCGCGACAGCCTGCGACTCAAGCAGCCGTCGGAGTTTCGCTACATTGGCAAGGAAGGCACCAAGGCCATCGACGGTGCGGACATCGTCAATGGTCGCGCGGTCTACGGCGCCGATGTGCATTTCGACGGCATGCTCTTCGCCACCATCGCCCGTCCGGCGGTCTACGGCGGCAAGGTCAAATCCTTCGATGCCGGCGCTGCGATGAAAGTCCCGGGGGTGATCAAGGTTCTGCAAATCGAAAACCGTCCATTGCCGTCCGAGTTCCAGCCTCTTGGCGGTGTGGCCGTGGTGGCCAGCAACACCTGGGCGGCGATCAAGGGGCGCGAAGCGCTGAAGATCGAGTGGGATGACGGCCCCAACGCCAGTTACGACTCGATCGCCTATCGTAAGGAACTCGAAGCCGCATCGCTCAAGTCCGGCAAAGTGGTGCGCAATACTGGCAACATCGACCAGGCCATGAGCGCTGCCGACAGCACCCTCGAAGCTTCTTACTATCTACCGCACCTGGCGCAATCGCCGATGGAACCAATGGTCGCCATCGCCCGTTTCAAGGACGGTGTGTGTGAGGCCTGGGCGCCAAGCCAGGCGCCGCAAGTCACCCGCGAACGGATCGGCGAGCGCCTGGGCATTCCATTCGATAACGTCACGCTCAATGTCACCTTGCTCGGCGGCGGTTTCGGTCGCAAGTCCAAGCCGGACTTCGTCGTTGAAGCGGCGCTGCTGGCCAAGGAGTTCCCAGGCAAGGCCGTGCGGGTGCAATGGACCCGTGAAGACGACATCCACAACTCGTATTTCCACACCGTGTCTGCCGAGTACCTGAAGGCCAGTCTGAACAAAGACGGCCTGCCGTCCGGCTGGCTGCACCGCACGGTGGCGCCAAGTATCACCGCGCTGTTCGCGCCGGGGATGAACCATGAAGCGGCTTTCGAGCTGGGCATGGGCTTTACCAACATGGCGTATGCGATCCCCAACGTGCGTCTGGAAAACCCTGAGGCGACGGTCCACACGCGGGTTGGCTGGTATCGCTCGGTGTCGAACATTCCCCACGGCTTTGCGATTCAGAGCTTTGTCGATGAACTGGCGCACAAGGCGGGCGAAGATCCGCTCAAATATCAGATCAAACTGCTCGGCCCGGACCGTCAGATTGATCCGCGTACCTTGAGTGAGGAATGGAACTACGGCGAATCCCCCGAGCGCTATCCTATCGATACTGCACGGATGCGCACGGTGCTGGAAACCGCCGCCAAAGCCGCCGGTTGGGGGCGTAAGTTGCCCAAGGGCCGAGGCCTGGGCCTGGCGGTGCATTACAGCTTCGTGACTTATGTGGCGGCGGTGATCGAAGTCGAAGTCAAAGACGATGGCACGCTGATCGTGCACAAGGCCGACATCGCCGTGGATTGCGGCCCGCAGATCAACCCCGAGCGAATTCGCTCGCAGTTCGAAGGCGCCTGCGTCATGGGCCTGGGCAACGCGGTGCTGGGGGAAATCAGCTTCAAGGACGGCAAGGTCCAGCAGGACAACTTCCACATGTACGAGGTGGCGCGCATGTCCCTGGCACCGAAAGAAGTCGCCGTGCACCTGGTCACGCCACCGGGCAATGTGCCGTTGGGCGGGGTCGGTGAGCCGGGCGTGCCGCCGATTGCGCCTGCGCTGTGCAACGCGATCTTCGCCGCCACCGGCAAGCGCATCCGTAACTTGCCGGTTCGCTATCAGCTGCAAGGCTGGCAGAAGGCTGAAGCCTGATGGACAGCGTCGATCTGAACGTCCTGCGCAGCGTGCTGGAATGGCGCCGCGCCGGTCAGCGGGTGATGTTGTACAGCGTGGTCCAGACCTGGGGCACTGCGCCCCGGGCACCGGGTGCGATGCTGGCCTTGCGTGGCGATGGCGTGGTGATTGGCTCGGTGTCCGGTGGTTGTGTCGAGGATGACCTGATTGCCCGGCTGCACGATGGCCGTATCCCGGCCGATGGGCCGCCGGTGCAGTTGATTACTTATGGCGTCACTCGTGAGGAGGCCGCACGGTTTGGTTTGCCCTGCGGTGGCACGTTGCGTCTGACCGAGGAGCGCGTCGGCGATCCGGCGTGGGTTGCCCAGTTGCTGGCGCGCTGCGAGGCGCATGAAATCGTTGCGCGCTCGCTGGATATTGCGACCGGTGAAGTGGTATTGCAGCCGGCGAACAAGCGCGATGTGCTGAGTTTTGACGGCAACACACTGCGCGCCATTTACGGTCCGCGTTGGCGATTGTTGCTGATCGGCGCGGGGCAGCTATCGCGGTATGTCGCCGAGATGGCGCGGCTGCTGGATTTCGAAGTGCTGATCTGCGATCCGCGCACCGAGTTCGTCTACGGTTGGGAAGAGCAACACGGTCGCTTCGTCCCGGGCATGCCCGACGAAGCAGTGCTGAGCATCCAGACCGACGAACGCACCGCCATCGTCGCACTCACCCACGATCCGCGTCTGGATGACATGGCGTTGCTCACGGCCCTGGATTCCAGGGCATTTTATGTCGGTGCGCTGGGCTCGCAAGTCAACAGTCAGAAGCGCCGGGACAACCTGGCTCAGCTAGGCTTGTCACAACAGGCCATCGAGCGTTTGCACGGCCCGATCGGCTTGCACATCGGCAGCCATACTCCGGCGGAAATCGCCTTGTCGCTGCTGGCCGAGATTGTGGCGATCAAGAACGGCATCGAGCTCAAGCAGAAGAGGCCGTTGCAGGAGGGCGTATGAGTGACTCCATTGGCGTTATCGTTCTGGCCGCCGGGCAGGGCAGCCGGTTTCGACAGGTAGCGGGTGACGATAAGGACAAGTTGCTGGTGGACTGCACCGCCCGTGATGGCATCACCGTGCATTCGGTGATCGAGCAGGTGCTGGTGAATCTGCCGGCCGCACTCGAGAAGCGTGTGCTGGTCACCACCGCGGACCGCCCGCAAGTGATTCGCATGGCGCAGGCCTATGGTTGCGAGATTGTGCGGATCGAGTCGACCGGCCTGGGCGACAGCATTGCGGCGGGTGTGGCGGCCTGTTCGCAACTCGGCGGCTGGCTGATCATGCTGGGTGATATGCCGTTTATTCTGCCGTCGAGCATTGAGCAGGTCGTCGCGGCCATTGCGGATGACGCTATCAGCGTGCCGGTGCATGAAGGGCAATATGGGCATCCGGTGGGGTTCGGGCGAAGCTTCGGTCCGGGATTGATGGCGTTGACCGGCGATCAGGGCGCCAAGTCACTGTTCGCGCAGGCGAGGGTGGTCGAGGTGGCGGTGGAGGATCGCGGGGTGTTGTGGGATGTGGATGTTCCTGAGGCGCTGGTTTTTCAATAACGGTTGTCAGCGGGATTGCATTCGCACTTTCCTCGGAATAATCGGCTCTTCCTTTCGCCCATTCGTATTTATCGATGGGTGCCAGATATAAAACTCGTTATTCAGCGGGTTCTGTCCGACATACGATCATGTGGCGTGTGGTGTTCACAGTTGGGGTGAACATCCGGTCAGTACTCATTAGAAAAAAGAGCCTACATGATAAAGCACTATATGGATGCGTCGGTCAGTGTCAGCCCTTTGGAGCTGGACGGTGATATTCAGGAGTTGGGAGCATTGGAGCGGGCATTAAGTTCTGCAGATGTTTTTCAACCTGTTCCGCGTTATGTCAAAACACTTCGGTAACTTAGAAAGGCGTCGCAAACAATTAGTTGTCATCGCGACGAGATCAAGTTCGGGGTCACTTTTGGAGAACGTTTGAAAGAACTGGGTGACGACTTCGGTTTGTCCCCGGAGCACTTTTCGGTCAACACCAGTGGCTCACCGCTGCTCGTCAAGGAGCAGGTCGGAGAACACCTGATTTCGCCCACTCACTTTGAAAACGGTGCGTATTTCAGCCACCCCCATGCCGATCATCAACTCGATCACTCGGCACAGGAGTTGCCTTCGATCAAGATTGGACAGTATGTGCGTTTTGGTCGTAACGCCGCGGTCAATGCCGGCGGCGATGTGGATATAGGCGATGGTGTCTGGCTATCGCCGGGAAGTCAGTTACTGCGTCAGGACCATGACCCGTATGGCCGGCTCTCCATCGGCTCGCGGACTGTCGCGATGACGCGCCTGCCACCGGTGCGACTGTGCGATTACGCATGGGTGGGGCGTGAAGCGATTGTGGGCTGGAACGCGGATTATCTGGGCAAGGCAAGCATCGTCGGAATCCGTTCCTTCCTCAATACATGGGTCGGCGACTATTCCATCGTTGGCGATCAGGGAAAGGTCCTGCAATACCTGCCGTTCAAGGCTCACCTCATGGAAACCTACCAGCCGTCGATCGAGCAGACGCTGCAAGTCAGCAATTGGGCCGCGATCAATTCGGACTGGTTGATGATCTACCGTGACAGCCCGAAGCGCGAGACGCCGATATTGCCAGCGCCACTGGCGGAGTATCTCGACACGCCGGGCAAAAAGTCCGTATTGCTGATTGCCCCATCCGATAACGCTCAGCTTCAAGCGTTCGGTCAGCACAGCCTGGATGTCATTTCCAGTTCCAGGCAGCCGTTTGCCCACCACTTGCAGTGGGCTCAGGACTACGGCCATAAGCAGCTCAGATTGCGCGCCGATCTGGATTTTTCGAGGTTGCCATTCGCCTCGGCCGGCGACTTTCACTATCGCCGTCGATTGGGTTACTCACTGATTGTCGCCAACATTTCGCCTGTCGAGGCCGAGCCTTGCCGAGTCTATGTCAATGAACTGGCTCGGGTGCTGGCGACGCAGGCACTGTTGTTGGTGCCCATTACGGATGTGTTGCAGGCGCAACTGTCTGTGTATCAAGACTTGTTCCATCTGCAAGGGGAAGTCGAGTTCGACGGTGCCTCTTTCATGTTAATGAAGAAGATCTAACGGAGGCGTCAATGCCGTACTTATTACTTTCACTCGCTGCCGTGTTCTGGGGCGGTAACTATGTCGTCGGAAAGTTGATGGTTGTGGATGTTGATCCGGTGCTGCTGTCGCAACTTCGATGGCTGATTACCAGCGGTTTACTACTGCTGATTAACTATAAAGCCGTGATCGCCAGTTTGCCGGACGCCCGTAAGTCATGGTTGACCCTGGTTATGTTGGCGGTCTGTGGCCAAGTTATATTTCCGCTGACCTTGTATATCGGATTGCAATACACCAGTTCGTTGAATGCGGCGATTTACCTGTCGGCCACGCCGTGTCTGGTACTAGCCCTCAACCGTTTCGTTTTCGGTGATTTCATCTCCAGGTCAAACATGCTTGGGGTGGTCATCAGTACGGTGGGTGTGTTCTGGCTGGTGACGATGGGGCATCTGTCCGATTTGAGCTTCCTGGAAGGCTTCAACAAAGGCGATTTCTGGACCATGGCCTCGGCTGCCAGTTGGGCTGTCTATTGCTCCTTTTTGCGGACAAAGCCAAAAACCATCGCCGGCAATGCGTTCGTGACGTATTGCGCGGTGGTGGGGGCGCTGTGCCTGATTCCGTTCAGCCTGGGTATTTGGGCGTTGCACCCTGATCTGACGTTCAACCTGGGGCAGGGCGCTGCACCGTGGCTGGGCCTGGCGTATCTGGTGATCTTCCCGTCCTGGCTGTCGTACTTGTTCTGGAGCAAAGGCATCGGTGAAATCGGTGCCACCCGTGGTGAGATCTTCACTCACTTGGTGCCACTGTCCGGTGGGCTGTTCAGTATCGTGTTCCTCGACGTGCAACTGCACGCCTATCACCTGGTCAGTCTGGTGCTGATCGTATTTGGGGTGATCCTCTGTTCCATTAAAAGGCGGACACCGGTGATATTGCGCACGGAGGCGGCTTGATGGACAGAATCATCGATTCGGTTGACCGTCACGGTGTGCGGTGGGTGGGGATTGTGCAGGGCAAGGGGGTATCGGCTACGGTCTGGCAGGTCGAAGATGCCGAAAGTTCTCAGGCGCTGGCTGTGCGATTCATGCGTAGCAAGCAATCCTGGGAGCACTTCAAAAGCAACTTGTCCTTGGTAGCGGTGCCGCTTGAAGCGCTTTCATTGATGACCTTTAATGTGCCGCTGCGGCCCGTACGGGATGCCGTGTGCATGGTGAGCGGTTTTGGTTACACGCATCGGTCGGTCAATGGTCTGCCCATGCCTCAGCGGTCCTCGCCGGACTGGTACTACAAAGGCAACGGCAAAGGGTTGGTGGCCGCTTCCCGGGCGATCAAATCACCGTGTCATGCCAGTGGCGCGGGAATCGAGATCGAGTATGCCTGTGTGTACCTCATCGATGACTGCCGAAACCCCCGCTATATCGGTTACACCTTGGCGGTGGATTTTTCTGACCCGGTGCTGCGTCACACTCAACCCGGGCTGGCCGGTCTCTCCAAGTTGCGCAATACCGCGTTGTGCCACGAACTGGTGATCGCAGAACCACCGCGCTACTCAGTGGTGAGGAGTTCGATTGTCCGGCGTGGTGAATCCGTGTGGGACAAACAGTCGCTATTGGGGCTGGATCAGTTGATGTTTGCCAAACGTGAACTCGAAACCCTGTTGTTCCAGCATGAAGAGCTTTGCGAGCCCGGTACGGTTCACTATGTTTTGCTCGGTGCCTCATTAAGCACCGACAAGGATGCCTTTGAGTTGCAGCACGGTGACGTCATTCGGGCTAGCAGTCAGGAGGATGGACTGCAACTGTCCAATCTCTTCGAGGACGAGGTGGTGCGGCAATCGTGTAACTGCTGAGGGGGGCCGGCCCGTTACCCTTCCGTCAGCGGTAAGCGGGCCGGTTTTTCGAAGTCCAGCACCCATTGCGCCAGCGCTCTGGGGGCTGGTTTGCCAGGGTGATCGAAAAACACGAATTCGGTGGTCAGCGAGGCATATGAACCACTCAGGAAATACGTTTGCACCTGTTCACTGCGGCAGCACGAATCGACCAGTGACAACGGCACCAGGGCAACGCCCACGCCGTTGATCACATTAGAAAACAACAGCGGATAAGAGCCACACTCGATGATTTTTTCCGGGGTGATGTTACCCATAATGAATAGTTCGTCGAGATTACGTTGCGAAGCGCTGCGCCGGCTGTTGACC
The DNA here is from genome assembly GCF_058802085.1 of Pseudomonas sp. GW822-FHT02G04. Lineage (NCBI taxonomy): Bacteria > Pseudomonadati > Pseudomonadota > Gammaproteobacteria > Pseudomonadales > Pseudomonadaceae > Pseudomonas > Pseudomonas sp. GW822-FHT02G04. The sequence goes on along the minus strand of NZ_JBXANU010000032.1, from coordinate 29,864 downwards.
AGGAACACTTGGCCGCTGAACGCTTTCAGGTCCTGGATGGCGGGGTGTGCTGCGCTGTAGATCAAGGCCAGCGGATCGTTGAACAGCGTTACCCGGCGATAATGCGAAGGTGCAAAGCCTGCGCCGACAATCACTGCGTCGAGCTTGCCGGCCTCAAGATCCTTGAGCAGCGACTGTGTATTACCAATGCTGACATCCACTGCCAACCCGTCGGGATTGGCAACGATGCTTTGCAACAGGTTCTGGCGAGTAATAGTGAGGTTTTCGATGACCCCCAAGCGCACCCGTGTTTCGGTTTTTGTCTGGCTCAGGCTGGCTTGGGCGCGAGCAACCAGTTCGAGGATTTGTGAGGCGTAGGCATAGAGCTCCTTGCCCGGCGCCGTCATCGTGATACCGCGACCGGAGCGTTCGAACAGCTTGGTATCGAGCCGTGATTCGAGTGTCTTGATGCGGAAGGAAATACTGGATTGAGCTCGGTTTAACCTGATCGCAGCTTGTGTGACGCTGCCGTAGTCAACAATCGCTTTGAAAGCGTCCAGTTCAGCAATTTCCATAGTCTCGCACTCTTTGCTCCATAACGGGCCGAAGGCTTTCGGGCCGTGGCAGGACCTGGTTTGAGCCCTGCACCGCTCTATTCTGCACGTTGCACAGCTCTTTCGTAATACTTGCTTACAAATACTTAAGCGGATGTTTAGCGAGGAACGCAATCGCCTCGGCAATAAAGCGTTGCCAGGTAGCGACAGGCTTCAGTTTCTATGACAAAAAAAAGCCCCGCCTGGGATCACCAGGCGGGGCTTTTTAGTGGCCGATGGAATCAGGCGAGGGGTTTAGGCTCGTGCTCTTTTTCCAGGGCTTGCTCGTGTTGCTGTGCCGCTTCCTGAACGGAGCGCGGTGCTTCGTCGATCGCGGATTCAACCGGCTCGGCAGGGACTTCAGCGGCCGGGGCAGGGGCTGCCTCGACGACTTCAGCAACAACCGGTGCTGGCTCGACAGCGGCCGGAGCAGCAGCGGCAGCCAGTTCGGCTTCCTTCTGCAGACGCTCGGCTTCACGCTTGCGACGACGCACTTCACGCGGGTCGTTCGGCGCACGGCCACTTGGGGTCAGAGCGCTGACAGGAGCGGCTTCAGCCACCGGTGCAGCCTCTTCGGCAACAACTGGCGCTTCAACCACCGCTGGAGCAGGTTCGGCAGCAGCAACCACTGGTTCGGAGACTATGGTCTCAACAGCTGGGGCTTCAGCAACCGGGGCTTCAGCGACTGGCGCTGGCGCTTCGACGGCTACAGGCGGCTCGGCAACCCAGTTGAACGTGGTTTGTTCTTCACGAACTTCGCGAACTTCACGTGCCGGTTCAGCCACTGGCGCTTCAACTACAGGTTCTGCAGCAACCACTGGTTCAGCGGCAGCTTCAACTTCCGGCTGTGCTTCACGCACCGGTGCCACTTCGATTTCCGGAGCGGCGATGACTTCTACCGGCGTGGTCGCTTCAACCACTGGCGCTTCAACCGGAGCGGTTTCCAGAGTGGCGGCAGTGGCGCGTTCGGCTTGCTCGTTGGCTTGTGCTTCAGCAGGTGCGCTGATCACGGTGCTGGCAACGGCTGCGGTAACAGCCAGGCCGGCGGCCAGATCGGCAGCGCTTGGTGCTTCGGCGTTTTCAGCGGTTTCGGATTCTTCCGAGCCTTCGATCACGTTGCCGTTGGCATCGCGCTGACGCTCACGACGGTTGCTGCGACGACGCTGGCCACGGGAGCGGCGGCGTGGACGATCGCCTTCGGCGACTTCCTGACCGTCTTCCTGCAGTTGCTCTTCGTTGGTTGGCAACTCTTCTTCGGCTACGGCGGCAGCAGCTTGCTCGGTGCGTGGCTGACGTTCTTCACGCGGTGGGCGTGGAGCGCGTTCTTCGCGTGGCTGACGGGCCGGACGCTCTTCAGCGGTGGCAGCGGCGGCCGGAGCGGCATCCAGAGGCTCGCGCAGTTCACGAACCGGACGTTCTTCACGCTCGCCACGTGGCTTGCGATCTTCACGCGGTGCGCGCGGTGCACGTTCTTCACGAGGGGCACGTGGAGCGCGTTCTTCGCGGGCTACTGCTGGCGTTTCTTCACGGGCTTCGCGTGGTTGACGCTCTTCGCGTGGTGCGCGCTCTTCACGCGGTGCACGTTCCTCACGAGGCTTGCGCTCTTCATCGCGGCGACCGTTACGGTTGCGGCTCTGCTGACGACCGTTGCGACGTTCTTCGTTGCGGGCAGGGCGCTCGGTGGTCGCTGGTTTTTCAACCACAACCGGAGCAACAGGCTCTTCCTTGGTCGCGAACAGGCTGATCAGCGACTTCACCAGGCCCTTGAACAGGCTTGGCTCTGGCGCGGCGACCGGTGCCGCCACTGGAGCGGCGACGACTTCGGTCGGAACCGGAGCGTTGGCGCGGGCCGGTGCAGTCTTGACCGCGGCTTCCTGGCGAACCAGAGTGCGGGTCGCGGCGGCTGGCTGGACTTCTTCGACTTCGGCAGCGGCAGCAGCGATTTCATAGCTGGACTGATTGATGCTGGCTTCCGGGCTGTCATCGCGCAGACGCTGAACTTCGAAGTGCGGCGTTTCGAGGTGATCGTTCGGCAGAATGACGATGCGGGCACGGGTGCGCAGTTCGATCTTGGTGATCGAGTTGCGTTTTTCGTTGAGCAGGAACGCAGCCACCGGGATCGGCACTTGGGCGCGAACTTCGGCGGTACGGTCTTTCAGGGCTTCTTCTTCGATCAGGCGCAGGATCGCCAGCGACAGCGATTCAACGTCACGGATGATGCCGGTGCCGTTGCAACGCGGGCAAACGATGCCGCTGCTTTCGCCCAGCGATGGACGCAGGCGCTGACGGGACATTTCCAGCAGGCCGAAGCGCGAGATGCGACCGACTTGCACGCGGGCGCGGTCGGCTTCCAGGCATTCGCGGACTTTCTCTTCCACGGCGCGCTGGTTCTTGGCAGGGGTCATGTCGATGAAGTCGATGACAATCAGTCCGCCGATGTCGCGCAAGCGCAACTGACGGGCGATTTCTTCGGCGGCTTCAAGGTTGGTCTGCAGCGCGGTTTCTTCGATGTCGCTGCCTTTGGTGGCGCGCGCCGAGTTGATGTCGATGGACACCAGGGCTTCGGTCGGATCGATGACGATGGAGCCGCCGGAAGGCAGTTCGACGACGCGCTGGAAGGCGGTTTCGATCTGGCTTTCGATCTGGAAGCGGTTGAACAGCGGAACGCTGTCTTCGTACAGCTTGATCTTGCTGGCGTACTGCGGCATCACCTGGCGAATGAAGGTCAGGGCTTCGTCCTGGGCTTCAACGCTGTCGATCAGCACTTCGCCGATGTCCTGGCGCAGGTAATCGCGGATGGCGCGGATGATCACGTTGCTTTCCTGGTAGATCAGGAACGGCGCGGCGCGGTCCAGCGAGGCTTCTTTGATGGCGGTCCAGAGTTGCAGCAGGTAGTCGAGGTCCCACTGCATTTCTTCGCTGCTGCGGCCAAGGCCGGCAGTGCGAACGATCAGGCCCATGTCGGCCGGGGCAACCAGACCATTCAGGGCTTCACGCAGTTCGTTGCGCTCTTCACCTTCGATACGACGGGAGATACCGCCGGCACGCGGGTTGTTCGGCATCAGAACCAGGTAACGACCGGCCAGGCTGATGAAGGTGGTCAGGGCAGCGCCCTTGTTGCCACGTTCTTCTTTTTCGACCTGAACGATGACTTCCTGGCCTTCGCTCAGGACGTCCTTGATGTTGACGCGACCTTCGGGGGTTTTCTTGAAGTATTCGCGGGAGATTTCTTTGAGGGGCAGGAAGCCGTGGCGCTCAGAGCCGAAATCGACAAAGGCAGCCTCAAGGCTTGGTTCGATGCGAGTAATCCGGCCTTTATAGATGTTGGCCTTCTTCTGCTCGCGTGCACCGGATTCGATGTCCAGGTCGTAGAGGCGTTGGCCATCTACCAGTGCAACACGCAACTCTTCGGGTTGAGTCGCGTTAATCAGCATTCTTTTCATGTAGTACCGTCGGTTTCCGGGCTGCCGGAAACGGCGTTCGGCACACACGACTTCTCACGGTCGGTGTCAGGTGCGTCAGGAGTGGTTGGCCACTCCAGTGTCTAGCGAACCCCGGTCAATTGGGCCGGTGTCGCGACGTACGCGTCCTGCTTGCTGTGGCTACTTAAGCACTCAGTCAGGAGGAGGAATCAACCGGCGGCTGTGGACGAGATGAAGCGTCTTGATAAAGCCTATTGCTACACAGTCCAGCGGTTGTGCATCTCCACCCTACACGTATCCCTGATAATTCGGGTGCTGCCGCGCGCAGAATCCGCAGCGGGTTGGCATTTACCGTGAGCTCCGAAAGGGGAGGTCACGCATCATGGCTAATTTAGGCGTTGTTTCCGAAGCGTTCGCTCGGGGTTGTTTGCAGCTGACTGCACTTTGTGAACTGGCCGTGAATATTTGCTCGGAAGGCGAGTGAAAACTCTGCTTTGCGGCATGATTCAGGCCTTATGTCACCTGCGCTTGTTACAACTGCAAACTCTGCCGTTACGTAGCGAAAGCCCCGTAGGACGGCCTCTCGTCCTCGTGAATTGCGTTGGTCAGGGCCGGTTTTTGACCGTTAGTCCGCTGTCCAGGCCACTTTTGGCGGCGTTCGCGACTATAGCAGCAATGATTAAGTGCTTCAATTCCATAAAAAATTGTTATCATCCGCGCCATGACGACTACTGCCCCTTCGACCCCAGCCGTACAACTGCTGGAGGTCTCGCCGGAATATGCCGGCCAACGAATTGATAACTTCCTACTCGCTCGGCTCAAAGGCGTGCCCAAGACCTTGATTTACCGCATTTTGCGCAAAGGCGAAGTGCGAGTGAATAAAGGTCGGATCAAGCCCGAATACAAGCTGCAGGCGGGCGATATCGTGCGCGTGCCGCCGGTTCGCGTGCCTGAGCGCGACGAGCCCGTGCCGCTGGCTCAGGGGCTGCTGCAGCGCCTCGAGGCCTCGATTGTCTACGAAGACAAGGCGTTGATCGTGATCAACAAGCCTTGCGGCATCGCGGTTCACGGTGGCAGCGGCTTGACTTACGGGGTGATCGAAGCCTTTCGTCAGTTGCGTCCCGATTGCAAGGAGCTCGAGCTGGTTCACCGTCTCGACCGTGACACCTCCGGCCTGCTGATGATCGCCAAGAAGCGCAGCATGCTGCGTCACTTGCACACGGCATTGCGCGGCGATGGCGTCGATAAGCGCTATATGGCGCTGGTTCGCGGCAACTGGGCGGCCTCGATCAAGCAAGTCCGGGCGTCGCTGGGCAAGAGCAATCTGCGCTCCGGCGAGCGTATGGTTGAGGTCGACGAGGAGGAGGGCAAGGAGTCCGTGACCGTATTCAAGGTCCTGCGCCGCTTCGGTGACTTTGCCACCATGGTCGAAGCCAAGCCGATCACCGGTCGCACTCACCAGATTCGCGTCCATACTTTGCATGCCGGGCATTGCATCGCCGGCGACACCAAGTACGGCGATGAAGATTTCAGCAAAGAAATTCGTGACCTGGGCGGCAAGCGTCTATTCCTGCATGCCTACATGCTGACCGTGCCGCTGCCTGATGGCGGCGAGCTGAAGTTGCAGGCACCGGTCGACGAAATGTGGGCCAAAACCGTGGAGCGATTGAGTGCGCCCATCTGATTACAAGCTGCTGATTTTCGATTGGGACGGTACGCTCGCAGACTCCATTGGTCGGATTGTCGAGGCGATGCACGTGGCGTCCAGGCGCTCCGGCTTCCCGTTGCGTGATGATTTTGCGGTCAAAGGCATCATCGGTCTCGGGCTGCCGGAAGCGATTCGCACCTTGTATCCCGAGATCAGTGATGGCGAACTGGTAGCGTTCCGTGATTATTACGCGGAGCACTACATTGCGGCGGAGGCTGTTCCTTCGCCGTTGTTCGAGGGCGTGCTCGAGTCGATGGAAGCGTTTCGTGCTGACGGCTATCACCTGGCGGTTGCCACCGGCAAGGCTCGGCGCGGGCTGGACCGGGTGCTGAAAGCCCACGGTTGGGAAGATTATTTTGATGTCACTCGTGCGGCCGATGAAACGGCCAGTAAGCCCCATCCATTGATGCTCGAGCAAATTCTCGCCCATTGCGAGGTTCGCCCGGAGCAGGCGCTGATGGTCGGGGATTCGTCCTTCGATCTGCAGATGGCGCGCAACGCCGGTATGGATTCGGTGGCGGTCAGCTATGGCGCTCAATCGATCGAGGCGTTGCAGCAGTTCGAGCCACGACTGTCCATTAATCGTTTTTCAGAATTGCGCGCCTGGCTGAATCAGCGGGCTTAACGGGTTTTTGCAGGGGTAAATGTCATGACCGACGAATGGAAAGCACCCGCCAAGGCGAGCGCAGAGAGCGGTGACGAGAAAAGCTGGAAGTTGCTGGAAACGACTCTGCTGGCCAGCGTGCAGGAGCATCGCCGGTCCCGCCGCTGGGGGATTTTCTTCAAGCTGCTGACCTTTGCATATCTGTTGCTTGCGTTGTTCTTGTTCTCGCCGCTGATGGATGTGGAAAAAAGCGCCACTCGCGGTTCCGGTTACACGGCACTGATCGATATAACCGGCATGATCGCCGAGAAAGAGCCGGCCAGTGCTGACAATATCGTCGGCAGTCTGCGTAAAGCCTTCGAGGACAACAAGGTCAAGGGTGTGATCCTGCGGATCAACAGCCCGGGCGGCAGCCCGGTGCAGTCGGGTTATGTCTACGACGAGATCCGTCGTTTGCGTGGCCTGCATCCGGATACCAAGGTTTACGCGGTGATCTCGGATCTGGGGGCTTCCGGTGCCTATTACATTGCTAGCGCCGCAGATCAGATCTATGCCGACAAGGCGAGTCTGGTGGGCTCCATTGGTGTGACCGCGGCCGGTTACGGTTTTGTCGGCACCATGGAGAAGTTGGGTGTCGAGCGTCGTACCTATACCTCTGGCGAGCACAAATCATTCCTCGATCCGTTCCAGCCGCAGAAGCCTGAGGAAACTCAGTTCTGGCAGGGTGTGCTCGATACCACTCATCAGCAGTTCATCAGTAGCGTCAAGAAGGGGCGTGGCGATCGTCTCAAGGACAAAGAGCATCCGGAGCTGTTCTCCGGGCTGGTCTGGTCCGGTGAGCAGGCGCTGCCGCTGGGCTTGATTGATGGTCTGGGCAATGCCAGTTCGGTGGCGCGTGACGTGATTGGTGAGAAAGAGATGGTGGACTTTACTATCGAGGAGTCGCCGTTTGATCGCTTCTCGAAAAAGCTCGGTGCTAGCGTGGCTGAGCATTTGGCGATGTGGATGGGCTTTCAGGGGCCAGCATTGCGCTGATCGTTGGCTGCATAAGAAACCGGCCTGCTTGGCCGGTTTTTTTTGTGCGTGTGCAGTCGGTTCAGGGTATTTGCGCGCCTTCAGCCAGCAACATGTCGACCAGGCGAATCAGTGGCAGGCCGATCAGGCTGGTGGCGTCAGGGCCTTCGGTGCTTTGAAACAGGCTCACCCCCAATCCTTCAGCCTTGAAGCTGCCAGCGCAGTCGTAGGGCTGTTCCGCGTGCAGGTAGCGTTCGATGCGTGTTGCGTCGAGTTCGCGCATGTGCACGGTAAACGGCACGCAGTCGACCTGGCAGTGGCCGGTCTGACTGTTGAGCAATGCCAGGCCGGTGAGGAACGTCACGCTGGCACCGCTCGATGCCAGCAGTTGTTCGCGGGCCTTTTCGAAGTTGTGTGGCTTGCCGATAATTCGCCCGCCCAATACCGCGACCTGGTCCGAGCCGATGATCAGGTGGGCGGGGTGACTGGCGGCAAGTGCGCGGGCTTTTTCTTCGGCGAGGCGCTTTACCAGTTCGATGGCTGACTCGTCCGGGCGATGACTTTCGTCGATATCCGGCGAGCTGCAAGTAAACGGCAGCTGCAGGCGGGCCAACAATTCCCGGCGATAAACCGAGCTTGAAGCGAGTAATAAAGGCAGCATGCGCATCTCCAAAGGGCAAGGGGCGAATTCTAGCGCAGGCTCAAGTGACGGACAGGGCTGAATTTCCTTTGACATGGCTGGGGGCATCCCTATAATGCTGCGCCTATGTTGAATGACCCGATTCCACCTCACGTTGACCCGCGCAAATTGGCTGACCGTGGCACCACCCTTCAAGGTGAAATGCTGCTGGCCGATTTGGAGAGACTCTGCGACCCGCTTTCCGACAATGTCGGTACGGTGCAGGCTAAATTCGTTTTTGAACGAGATGAACGTAAGTCTGTGGTAATCCACAGCTTTATCGACACCGAAGTCAAAATGGTTTGCCAGCGTTGTCTTGAGCTGGTCACCCTGCCGATCCATAGCGAATGCAGTTATGCTGTGGTGAAGGAGGGTGCGAATACCCAGTCGTTGCCGAAAGGTTATGACGTGCTGGAACTGGGCGAAGATCCATTGGATCTGCAGTCACTGATCGAGGAGGAGCTTCTGCTCGCCTTGCCCATTGTGCCTGCTCATCATCCGGAAGAATGCCAGCAGCCGGCGGGAGCAGATGAGCCCGAACCGAGCGAGGACGAGGTAACGCGGTCCAACCCGTTCAGTGTATTGGCGCAGTTAAAGCGTGACCCAAACGTTTAGGAGTTAATCAATTATGGCTGTTCAGCAGAACAAAAAATCCCGCTCTGCCCGTGACATGCGTCGTTCGCACGATGCTCTCGAGGCTAGCACCCTGTCTGTAGAAAAAACCACCGGTGAAGTTCACCTGCGTCACCACGTATCGCCAGAAGGCGTATACCGTGGCCGTAAAGTGATCGACAAGGGCGCTGACGAGTAATCCTTGTCCGCTCAAGTCATCGCGATTGACGCAATGGGCGGGGACTTCGGTCCCCGCAGCATTGTTCAGGCCAGCCTTGCTTGTCTGTCAGCTACGCCCTCGCTGCACCTGACCCTTGTCGGTCAACCCTCCCTCCTTGAAGAATTGATCGCTGGCCAATCGGCTGTGGATCGCTCGCGCCTGTCGATTGTGCCGGCGTCCGAAGTCATCACCATGGACGAAAAGCCTGCCCAGGCCCTGCGCGGCAAGCCTGATTCGTCGATGCGCGTGGCGCTGGAGTTGTTGCGTGATGGCAAGGTCCAGGCGTGCGTCAGTGCCGGCAATACCGGTGCGCTGATGGCGTTGTCGCGGTTTGTGCTCAAAACCTTGCCGGGGATCGATCGGCCGGCCATGGTTGCCGCCATTCCGACCGAGAAAGGTTTCTGTCAGTTGCTCGATCTGGGCGCCAATGTCGATTGCAGTGCCGAGCATCTGTTGCAGTTTGCGGTGATGGGGTCTGTGGCGGCGCAAGCCTTGGGTGTCGTTCGTCCACGGGTCGCGTTGCTGAATATCGGCACCGAAGACATCAAGGGCAATCAGCAGGTCAAGCTGGCGGCGACCCTGCTGCAAAATGCGCGTGGCCTGAACTACATCGGGTTTGTCGAGGGCGATGGCTTGTACCGTGGCGAGGCGGATGTGGTGGTGTGTGACGGCTTTGTCGGTAATATCCTGCTCAAGTCCAGCGAAGGCCTGGCGACCATGATCGCCGGGCGCATCGAGGCTCAGTTCAAGAAAAATTTCGCGTCGAAACTGGTAGGCGCGTTGGCGCTGCCGCTGATGAAGCGCTTGCAGGCCGAGTTGGTGCCGGCACGCCATAACGGCGCAAGTTTCCTCGGTTTGCAGGGAATTGTCGTGAAAAGTCACGGTTCGGCGGGGGTTCAGGGCTTCCAGAGTGCGATTCAGCGCGCCTTGATCGAGATCCAGGAAAACTTGCCGGAGCGTCTCCACGGGCGCCTGGAAGATTTGTTGCCTTAGGCGTTTTCGTCAGACAATGCTTAAATGTGACCGCTCAGTTCAAAGAGCCATCCAACTGTCAGTTTCTTGCGTTCCCCTGGCGGGACGTCAATTCTCCGACGACAAGATCATTAGGGGCTTGTTACATGTCTGCTTCCCTCGCATTCGTCTTTCCAGGACAGGGTTCGCAGTCCCTCGGCATGCTGGCCGAGTTGGGCGCGCAACACCCGGTGGTCCTCGAAACATTCAAAGAAGCTTCCGATGCTCTGGGTTACGACCTGTGGGCGCTGACCCAGCAAGGGCCGGAAGAACAACTCAATCAAACCGATAAAACCCAACCGGCCATTCTGACCGCCTCGATCGCCTTGTGGCGTCTGTGGCTGGCTGAAGGCGGCGCGCGTCCGGCTTACGTTGCCGGTCACAGCCTGGGCGAATACAGCGCTCTGGTGGCTGCGGGCAGCCTGAGCCTGGGCGACGCGGTGAAGCTGGTAGAGCGTCGCGGTCAATTGATGCAGGAAGCCGTTCCGGCCGGGCAGGGCGGCATGGCCGCTATCCTCGGTCTGGACGATGCCGACGTGCTGGCAGCCTGCGCCGAAGCGGCGCAAGGTGAAGTGGTCAGCGCGGTCAACTTCAACTCGCCGGGCCAGGTAGTGATTGCCGGCGCCAAGGCTGCGGTCGAGCGCGCCATCGAAGGCTGCAAGGCGCGTGGTGCCAAGCGCGCCATGCCGTTGCCGGTCAGCGTGCCGTCCCACTGCGAGTTGATGCGTCCGGCCGCCGAGCGATTCGCCGAGTCGATCGCAGCGATCGACTGGCAGGCGCCGCAGATTCCGGTAGTGCAGAACGTCAGTGCCGATGTACCGGCCGATCTGGAAACCCTCAAGCGCGATCTGCTTGAACAGCTTTACAAGCCTGTACGCTGGGTCGAATCGGTCCAGGCACTGGCTGCCAAGGGTGCGACCCAACTGGTCGAGTGCGGTCCGGGCAAGGTCCTGGCCGGTCTGAACAAACGTTGCGCCGAAGGCGTGTCGACCTCTAACCTCAATACCCCAGATGCTTTCGCTGCCGCCCGTGCAGCGCTGGTCTGATCAAGGAGAAGCTTGCATGAGTCTGCAAGGTAAAGTTGCACTGGTCACCGGTGCCAGCCGTGGTATCGGCCAGGCTATCGCTCTGGAGCTGGGTCGTCAGGGTGCCATCGTTGTCGGCACCGCGACCTCCGCATCGGGTGCTGAGCGTATCGCCGCCACTCTGAAAGAAAACGGTATTCAGGGTACTGGGCTGGAACTCAATGTCACCAGCGACGAGTCCGTAGCGGCCGTGCTGGCGAGCATTCAGGAGCAGTTCGGTGCGCCGGCGATCCTGGTCAATAATGCCGGTATCACCCGCGATAACCTGATGATGCGCATGAAAGATGACGAATGGCATGACGTTGTCGACACCAACTTGAACAGTCTGTTCCGCCTGTCCAAGGGCGTTTTGCGCGGTATGACCAAAGCCCGTTGGGGACGAATTATCAGTATTGGCTCGGTTGTGGGTGCCATGGGCAACGCAGGCCAAGTAAACTACGCAGCCGCCAAGGCCGGTCTGGAAGGTTTCAGCCGTGCGCTGGCGCGTGAAGTCGGTTCGCGTTCGATTACGGTAAACTCGGTGGCCCCAGGGTTCATCGACACCGATATGACCCGCGAACTGCCCGAGGCGCAGCGTGAAGCCTTGCAGACGCAAATTCCGCTGGGTCGTCTGGGGCAAGCTCAAGAGATCGCGTCTGTGGTCGCTTTTCTTGCGTCCGACGGTGCGGCTTACGTTACTGGGGCTACAATCCCGGTGAACGGCGGGATGTACATGAGTTAAATGTGACGGATTGCTTCAAAAAAATGTCATACGAGCTGTCTAAAATCCGTTATAAAGCTGCAATCTATTTTATCGGCAGAGGGCCGCAGGGTTTGAGGAGTGAAGCTTTCAGTTGAAAAGCTGAAAAGTCTTTCTATACACTTACCCACTGGCCAGCTGCCTGAATTTGTCCATTAGGAGTGAAAACAAGGTATGAGCACCATCGAAGAGCGCGTCAAGAAAATCGTTGCTGAGCAACTGGGCGTTAAAGAAGAAGAAGTAGTCAACACCGCTTCCTTCGTTGAAGACCTGGGTGCCGACTCCCTTGACACCGTTGAGCTGGTGATGGCTCTGGAAGAGGAATTCGAGACCGAAATCCCTGACGAAGAAGCTGAAAAGATCACTACTGTACAAGCAGCAATCGACTACGTTACCAGCCATCAGGCGTAATAGTTTTTAGTCGTCGCTCGCTGTCATGGAAAAACCGCACTGCCATCATGGCGTGCGGTTTTTTCTTTAGGCCTTGTGCGAAGTCGTCATTTGAAAAAAGGAGAGTGCTGTGTCGCGTAGACGCGTCGTAGTCACCGGTATGGGTATGTTGTCGCCACTGGGCACGGATGTGCCGAGCAGCTGGCAGGGCATTCTGGCTGGCCGCAGTGGCATTGGTCTGATCGAACACACCGACCTTTCTGCCTATTCCACCCGTTTTGGCGGCTCGGTAAAGGGCTTCAATGTCGAGGAATACCTGTCGGTCAAGGAAGCCCGCAAACTCGACCTGTTCATTCAATACGGTCTGGCTGCAGGTTTTCAAGCCGTGCGTAACGCAGGTCTTGAGGTTACCGACGCCAATCGCGAGCGTATCGGCGTGGCCATGGGGTCGGGTATTGGCGGTCTGACCAATATCGAAGACACCAGCCGCACACTGCATGATTCCGGCCCACGACGGATTTCTCCGTTTTTCGTGCCTGGCTCGATCATCAATATGATTTCCGGTTTCCTGTCCATTCACTTGGGTGCACAGGGACCTAACTACGCCATCGCCACGGCGTGTACCACCGGTACGCACTGCATCGGCATGGCGGCACGTAACATCATGTACGACGAAGCCGACGTAATGATCGCCGGTGGCGCCGAGATGGCCGCGTGTGGTCTGGGCATGGGCGGCTTTGGTGCCTCCCGCGCACTGTCGACCCGCAACGATGAGCCGACCCGCGCCAGCCGTCCATGGGACAAGGGTCGTGATGGCTTCGTGCTGTCCGACGGTGCCGGCGCACTGGTTCTCGAAGAGCTGGAGCACGCCAAGGCCCGTGGCGCGACCATTTACGCCGAGCTGATCGGTTTTGGCACCAGTGGCGATGCCTACCACATGACCTCGCCACCGGCCGATGGCGCGGGTGCTGCGCGTTGCATCACCAATGCCTTGCGCGATGCGAAGATCAATGGCGATCAGGTTCAGTACATCAACGCCCACGGCACCTCGACCTCAGCCGGCGATCTCGCCGAAGCGTGTGCGATCAAATCCGTGTTCGGCGATCACGCCTACAAACTGGCTGTCAGTTCGACCAAGTCCATGACCGGTCACCTGCTGGGTGCGGCAGGCGCGGTCGAGGCGATTTTCAGCGTACTGGCCATCAACAGTCAGGTAGCCCCGCCGACCATCAACCTCGATGAGCCGGACGAAGGCTGCGACCTCGACTTCGTACCCCACACCGCGCGCGGTATGGATATCGATGTGGTGCTGTCCAACTCCTTCGGATTTGGCGGTACCAATGGCTCGCTGGTGTTCCGCCGGTTCGCTGACTGATGGACAGCTGGGTCGACGGTCAACCGGCTGACGCTTTGTCGCTGAAAGATCGCGGCCTGGCTTACGGCGATGGTCTGTTCGAGACCATCGTCGTCAAGGGCGGGCAGCCGTTGTTGCTGGATCGACATTTGTCGCGTCTGGCCGAAGGCTGTTCGCGCCTGGCGATTACCACTGATCATGATTTGATCCGCGCGGAGCTGCTGGCCTATGCCACCGCTCTGGGCGAGGGCGTGCTCAAACTCATCCTCACCCGCGGCGACAGCCTGCGCGGTTACGCCCCCGATCCCTCGGCCCAGGCCCGGCGCATTCTGCAAGGCAATCCTCCCGCTGCCTATCCGGCTGCGCATGCAAAGCAGGGCGTGCGCCTGTTCCCTTGTACGACACGGCTTTCCAGGCAGCCCTTGCTCGCCGGCCTCAAGCACCTGAATCGTCTGGAGCAGGTTATCGCCCGTTCCGAGTGGCAGGACACCGAGCATGCCGAAGGGTTGATGCTGGATCAGGCCGGGCGGGTGATCGAAGGTGTGTTCAGTAATCTGTTCCTGGTGCGCGATGGCGTGCTGGTGACCGCCGATCTCAAACGTTGTGGCGTGGCAGGCGTGATGCGTGCCGAATTATTGTTTCAAGCCGAGTCATTGGGGATCCCCACACAAATCACCGACATTACCCTCGAACAGCTGCAATGGGCTGATGAGGTCTTTGTCTGCAACAGCGTTTATGGCGTTTGGCCGGTGCGCGCCTATGCCGCACTGAGCTGGCCGGTTGGGCCGCTCACCCGTAAACTCCAAACCATTGCCCGTGCGCTACTGGATGCTTGATTCGTGAGACGTAAATTATTGCTGCTGCTGGAAACCGGACTGGTTCTGGCGGGGCTGTTGGCGGGCGCTTGCGCCTGGAAAATCCATTCGGCGCTGGAACAGCCGCTGAATATCGCCCAGGAACAGCTGTTGGAAGTGCCCAAAGGCACTACGCCGAACCGCACTTTCATTCGACTTGAAGCCGATGGCGTCATCAAGGACGCTTTCTGGCTGCGCGTGTACTGGCGCTTCAACCTGGCGGGTCAACCGCTGCACAGTGGCGAATACCGCATGGTTCCCGGCATGACAGTCGAAGGGCTGATCGACCTGTGGAAGCGCGGGGAAATGGTTCAGTACAGCCTGACGCTGGTCGAAGGCTGGAATTTCCATCAGGTTCGCGCCGCCCTGGCCAAGGATGAAAAACTCGAACAGACCCTTAATGGATTAAGCGACAGCCAGGTAATGGACAAGCTCGGGCACGGCGGGATTTTCCCGGAAGGGCGCTTCTTCCCCGACACGTACCGTTTCGTGCGTGGCATGACCGACGTCGATCTGCTCAAGAAAGCTTACGACCGCCTCGACGAAGTCCTCGCCAAGGAATGGAGCCAGCGTGCTGCCGACGTGCCCTATACCGAACCCTATCAGGCGCTGATCATGGCCTCGCTGGTGGAAAAGGAAACCGGTGTGCCGCAGGAGCGCGGGCAAATCGCCGGCGTGTTCGTGCGGCGCATGGAGATGGGCATGTTGCTGCAGACCGATCCGACGGTGATCTACGGTTTGGGCGATCGCTATAACGGCAAGTTGACCCGCGCCCACCTCAAGGAGCCGACGCCGTATAACACTTACCTGATCGCTGGCCTGCCGCCGACACCGATTGCGATGGTCGGCCGCGAGGCGATCCATGCGGCGTTGAATCCGGCGGACGGCAACAGCCTGTATTTTGTTGCGCGCGGTGATGGCAGTCACGTGTTCTCCGATGATCTGGACGCCCATAACAATGCGGTGCGGGAGTTCCAGCTCAATCGCCGTGCCGATTACCGTTCCAGCCCGGCACCGACTACCGCGCCGCAGGCGGAGGATGCCCAGGCGCCAATCCCGGCGGCTTCACCCGATACGGCGGCCGAAGACGTGCCACAAGTAGCGCCGCAAGACTCTGCACAAGAGTCTGCGCCAGCGCCCGCGCCGCAAAGCCCGCAATGACTCTGATTAAGGACTGCCTGTGACTGGCTTGTTTATTACCCTGGAAGGCCCGGAAGGTGCCGGCAAGAGCACCAATCGCGAATACCTGGCCGAGCGTCTGCGCGCAGCCGGGATCGAGGTGGTGTTGACCCGGGAGCCGGGCGGCACGCCCCTGGCCGAGCGAATCCGCGACGTGCTGTTGGCGCCGGTCGATGAGGTCATGAACCCCGACACCGAGCTGCTGTTGGTGTTCGCCGCGCGGGCCCAGCACCTGGCTGAGGTGATCCGCCCGGCGCTGGCCCGTGGCGCGGTGGTTTTGTGTGATCGTTTTACCGATTCGACCTATGCCTATCAGGGCGGTGGTCGCGGTTTGTCGCTGGAGCGCATCGCGACCCTCGAAACGTTTGTCCAGGGCGATCTGCGCCCGGACTTGACGCTGATCTTCGATCTGCCGGTGGAAGTGGGCCTGGCCCGCGCCAGTGCCCGCGGTCGCCTGGACCGCTTCGAGCTTGAAGGCCGCACGTTCTTCGATGCCGTGCGCAGTGCCTTCCTCGAGCGCGCCAAAGCGGATCCTGCGCGTTATGTCCTGGTGGATGCCGCTCAACCGCTGGCGCAGGTTCAGCAGTCTCTGGATGCCTTGTTGCCACGCTTGCTGGAGTTGACCCGTGGCTGAAGCCTATCCATGGCAGGACAGTCTCTGGCAGCAATTGGCTGGTCGTGCCCAGCATGCCCATGCCTATTTGCTGCATGGCCCGGCCGGGATCGGCAAGCGGGCGCTGGCCGAGCGATTGATGGCCAGTTTGTTGTGCCAGCGTCCGACCGCCCAGGGCGCCTGCGGTGAGTGCAAATCCTGTTTGCTGCTGAAGGCCGGTAGTCATCCCGACAACTACATTCTGGAGCCGGAAGAAGCGGACAAGGCGATCAAGGTCGATCAGGTGCGTGACCTGGTCAGCTTCGTGGTTCAGACCTCGCAGATGGGCGGTCGCAAAGTGGTGCTGATCGAGCCGGTCGAGTCGATGAATATCAACGCCGCCAACGCCTTGCTCAAAAGCCTTGAAGAGCCGTCCGGCGACACCGTGCTGCTGCTGGTCAGCCACCAGACCAGTCGTCTGCTGCCGACCATCAAGAGCCGTTGCGTACAGCAGGCCTGTCCATTGCCGAGCGAAGCCATGAGCCTGGCGTGGCTGGCCAAGACGTTGCCGGACTGCTCGGAAGACGAGCGCATTGAACTGCTGACCCTTGCTGCCGGTTCGCCGTTGGCCGCGGTCAAGTTGCAGGCCCAGGGCGTGCGTGAACAGCGGGCGCTGGTGGTCGAGAGTGTGAAGAAGTTGCTCAAGCAGCAGCAATCGCCGACGCAACTGGCCGAGGAATGGAAAGCCATTCCGATGTTGCTGCTGTTCGACTGGTTCTGTGACTGGTCGAGCCTGATCCTGCGGTATCAGTTGACTCAGGATGAAGCAGGGCTGGGATTGGCGGACATGCGCAAGGTGATTCAATACCTGGCGCAAAAAGCCGCTCAGGATAAAGTCCTGAATATCCAGGACTGGATTCTCGCCCAGCGGCAGAAAGTGATGAGCAAGGCCAACCTCAATCCGGCGCTGTTGCTGGAGGCACTGTTGGTGCAATGGGTATCCTTGCCTGCCCAGAGGTGACTTTGAGTATCCTGTCTCGCAAATACTGTTCCTTTTTGACGGCGTCTGTTGCCGTCATGCTGCGTTGCCGCTCCTCGCCATAGCGGGCTATGACTCGTCGCGGCGCCTTGCTTGACGACAACAGACACTCGTCAAAAAAGGAACGTATTTGTGAGGCAGGACACTAAACTCTGATCATCAGACAGTGGAGGTCAGCATGAACGAACCCATCAGTCCGGGGCCGCGCAATGGCATTTTATCCTTGACCATCAAGGACAGGTCCGTGCTCTACGCGGCCTACATGCCATTCATCGAGAACGGTGGCTTGTTTATCCCGACCAACAAGAGCTACAAGTTGGGCGATGAAGTCTTCATGCTGCTGCACCTGATGGACGAACCGGAAAAGATCCCGGTCGCCGGCAAGGTCACCTGGATTACCCCTAAAGGTGCCCAAGGCAACCGCGCCGCTGGAGTCGGCGTGCAATTCAACGAAGGCGATGACACCGCGCGCAGTCGAATCGAAACCCATCTGGCCGGAGCCCTGAAGTCCGACCGTCCCACTCATACGATGTAAGTTGCAGCCCTTTTATGCTTGTAGATTCCCATTGCCACCTTGATCGCCTCGACCTCACCGCCCACGACGGCTCCCTGGATGCCGCGCTCGACGCGGCCCGTCAGAGGGGAGTAGGGCACTTTCTGTGCATTGGCGTCAGCGTCGACAACGCCGCCGACGTCAAAGCCCTGGCCGAACGCTACGACGATGTCGATTGTTCGGTCGGCGTGCATCCGCTGGACGTGCAGCCGGGTGCCGCACCGGCGCTGGATTGGCTGTTGCGCGAACTCAATCATCCGCGGGTGGTGGCGATCGGTGAAACCGGCCTGGATTACCACTACGAACCGGAAGCGGCAGAGTTGCAGCAGGAGTCGTTCCGCCTGCACCTGCAAGCGGCGCAACAGACCGGCAAACCGGTCATCATCCACACCCGTGGCGCCCGGGCCGACACCCTCGAGCTGCTGCGCGAGGCGGCGCTGCCCCAAGCAGGCGTGCTGCATTGCTTCACCGAAGACTGGGAGATGGCCAAGGCCGCGCTGGATATGGGTTATTACATTTCCTTGTCCGGTATTGTCACTTTTCGCAATGCCGATGCCTTGCGCGATGTGGCCAGCAAGGTGCCGGCCGACCGGTTGCTGGTGGAAACCGACTCGCCGTACCTGGCGCCGATCCCGTATCGCGGCAAACCGAACCTGCCGCAGTACGTGCGTGAGGTAGCGGAATTTCTGGCAATGTTGCGAGGCGAGCCCTACGAGCGATTTGCCGAGCAGACTACCGAGAATTTCAAGCGGTTATTTCCGTTGGCGCACGTCAGGGCATCGGCGTAGCGTTGGAAAAAGTCGCAACCTGTGGCGGGCTTTGCTCTCAAATTGCAGGCAAAAAAAACCCGGGTTCTGGGGGGTGAATCCGGGTTAAGACCATTAGGAGTAAAACAAAGGCACGCAATCCTTTGGTACCTTCATCGGCGCGACACTTGGGGGAGATGCCTCGCCGACAGTTGAAGTATTGATCAGTATCGCGCCGAGTCCAGTTTGGTTGGTCGGGTTTTTAAACAAATTTGGAATACGTGCGCTTCGGTTGAGTTCTCATCAACCGGCGAGGTAGCGTGAATTCATCAAGAAACACATATATGGTCGGATGATCCGTGCATTTTGGCGTAAGTTAGGCATAATACGCGGCTTCGAATTTTGACCCCTACAGACCTTTTCTTATGCATAAAGAACCTCGTAAGGTCCGTGAGTTTCGTCGCCGCGAGCAAGAAATTCTCGATACCGCGCTCAAGCTGTTCCTCGAACAAGGTGAAGACAGTGTCACCGTCGAGATGATTGCTGATGCCGTAGGTATCGGCAAAGGCACGATCTACAAGCACTTCAAATCCAAGGCGGAGATCTACCTGCGCCTGATGCTCGATTACGAGCGCGATTTGAACGAGCTGTTGCATTCCGCCGATGTCGATAAGGACAAGGAAGCCCTGTCCCGGGCCTACTTCGAATTCCGCATGCGCGATCCGCAACGCTATCGGTTGTTCGATCGCCTGGAAGAAAAGGTGGTCAAGGGCAATCAGGTGCCGGAGATGGTCGAGGAGCTGCACAAAATCCGCGCCTCGAACTTCGAACGCCTGACCCTGCTGATCAAGGGCCGAATCAGCGAAGGCAAGCTCGAAGACGTGCCGCCTTACTTCCATTACTGCGCAGCCTGGGCGCTGGTGCACGGCGCCGTGGCGCTGTATCACTCGCCGTTCTGGAGCAATGTGCTGGAAGATCAGGAAGGTTTCTTCCAGTTCCTGATGGACATCGGCGTGCGCATGGGCAACAAGCGCAAGCGCGATACCGACACTCCGAGCAGCTGAGCCATCCAGTTGTCTAATTGCGCCATGAGCCATGATTTAGCTACGTGGCGCAGTACCGCAGGAATATACTCAGGCATAGGGCTTGCTAAAACTTGATTTGTGAGTCAAGTTTTGCGCGTTCGAATCTTCTTTCGCCGGAGTGATCCATGATCGTTGACCGTCAAGGCAGGCGTTTTCGCAATTTGCGGATCAGTCTGACCTCCGCCTGCAACTACGCCTGTACCTACTGCGTGCCCAACGGCAAGCGACTGGTGGCTGCGCAGGATGAGTTGTCGGCCGAGGCGATGGCACGCGGCGTGGCCTATCTGATTGAAGCGGCGGGCATCGAGCGCTTGCGCATTACCGGTGGCGAGCCACTGGTCAGCCCCAAACTCGAAGCCTTCATGACCGCCGTCGGGCAGATGGGCCTGGCGGACATCAGCCTGACCACCAATGGCCAACTGTTGGCGAAGAAGCTGCCGCTGCTGGTGGATGCCGGCATTCGGCGCATCAACGTTTCCCTCGATACCCTGGACGCCGGCGCTTTCCGCAGCATTGCCCGCGGCGGCGATCTGGCGACCGTGCTCGACGGCATGGCCCAGGCCGCGGCAGCCGGCATGAAGATCAAGGTCAATATGGTGCCGCTGCGTGGGCAGAACCTCGATCAGGTGATGCCACTGCTCGATTACTGCCTGGAGCGCGGCTACGAGCTGCGCTTCATCGAGTTGATGCGCATGGGCCACCTGGCCAGCGATTCCAACGCCTTCCTGCAACAGTTCGTCAGCCTGCAGCAGTTGCTGAGCCTGATCGGTGAACACTACGAATACCTTCAGGCCGACGCGCCGGTCGATGCCACGGCGGTGCGCTACGAGATTCCGGGGCAGGGCCACTTTGGCGTGATCGCCAACGAAAGCGTCCCGTTCTGCCGTACCTGCTCGCGTCTGCGCTTGTCGTCCACTGGCTGGCTGCATGGCTGCCTGTCGTCGAGCAATCGCCACTATGTCGGCGATCTGCTGGACAAACCTCGTCACCAGGCATTGCCGGCGTTGCAGCGACTGCTGGTGAAGGCTCTGGGGGACAAGCAGGAAGTGGCGTTCTCCGGTGGCGCGACCATCATGAAAATCATCGGCGGCTGATCGGGCCTTGCGGTGAAGGGCGCTTGCTGTGGCGAGGGAGCTTGCTCCCGCTGGGGCGCGAAGCGGCCCTAAAATTATCAAACGCCCCGCGTTCCCTGGAGCTTACGACCGCTGCGCAGCCGAACGGGAGCAAGCTCCATCGCCACAGGTCTGTATTTTCAGCCTGAAAATGCACATAACCTGAGCTGGCGCGGAAGCTGCATCCCATGGCCATTCGCCGGTTTTCCGTCACCGGCTTCTGGAGGGATAGGATGCGTAGCCTGGTTTTGCTGCTGGCCGTTTTGGCGCTTGGCGGCTGCATGAATGTCAGCGATATGGCCGAAGGGACTCGCTACCACATGAGCGACGCGGGGCTGCTGGACCACAGCGACAGCCGTCGCGTGAATAACATCCGCATTCAGCCGGACTCCTTCATCTACATCGCCCAAGGCGCCTTCGCGCCGCCGGGCACTGCCTATCCGCGACCTAACGTGGTGGCCGAAGAAGCCTTCAACGGCTTTATCGAATATTTCCCGATGGTCCGCCGCGCCCGCGCGCCGGAAGGCCTCGACGCCGCCATGGGTGAAGCCCGTACCGCCGGTGCTCACTACCTGCTCTATACACGTTTTGCCAAGGCCGACGACCGCATCGGCAACACGGACGAATTGATCGACCAGGAACGCTCGGATCGCCTCGGGATCGACAGTGGCGTCATTCAGATCATGTTGATCGAGACCAGCACCCAGTATTTGATTGATACTGCACGTATCAAAAGTCGTGGCGGTTTACTGACGTTCCACGATAACAAGCCAGAAGATCTGCTGGGCCCGCCGCTGGAGCAATACGCTCGTAGCCTGTTGGGGCTCAGCGACCAGTAATTCAAAGGAGAACGCCATGAGTGGCCCGCAAAAAGCCAACGACCTGTTGGGGCAAATCCCCAAAACCAAGGGCTTGCCGCCGGTCCACTTGTGGAACCCCGACTTCTGCGGCGACATCGACATGCGCATCGCCCGCGACGGCACCTGGTATTACCTGGGCACGCCGATCGGGCGCAAGCCGATGGTCAAGCTGTTCTCCACCATCATTCGCCGCGACGGCGATGATTACTTTCTGATTACTCCAGTCGAAAAGGTCGGCATCAAGGTCGACGACGCACCGTTCGTGGCAATTGCCGTGGAGGTCGAAGGCGAGGGTGAGGCTCAGGTCTTGCGCTTTACCACCAACGTCGACGAAACGGCCGATGCCGGCGCCGAGCACCCGATGCGCGTGGTGATCGACCCGGTGACTCAGGAACCGGCGCCGTATGTGCATGTACGCAGCAACCTTGAAGCGCTGATTCACCGCAATGTGTTCTACCAATTGGTGGAGCTGGCGGTGAGCTGTGAGATTGACGGCCAGAGCTGGCTCGGCGTCTGGAGCGGTGGCGAGTTCTTCCCGATCGGGCTTGAGCCGTAACGCGCTGAGCGCTGGAAACCAAACGGCCCGTTATTGCAACGGGCCGTTTTTTTATGGGCTTACAAACCCTTGCTCTTGAGCCGGGCGGCATGTTCAAGGTAGAGCATGACCGGGCTCACGTTCCAGCTGTTGATCCCGGCCATCTGATTGACTGCGTCGAAATGGTCCATGGGGTAATCCGAGCGGATCACTTTGCCCAGGTGCGAGCTGTAGCGGCCAACCAGCCCATCGTTGGCGTGCTTCTCTTTATAAAATAACTGCGACAGCACTTTACAGTTCAAATGGGTCGGGTCGAGGAGTTGCAGGCTTTGAAAGTTCTGCACGATCCCGCTCCAGGAGTAGTAATGCACGCCGTTTTCAATTTCTTTGCCTTCACCACCCCAAACCTTTGGCAGCCCTTGCGGGTATTTGCGGTTGAAGGCGGCCAGGCCTGCGCTGGTCAGCGATTCGAACGCCGCTTGAGGGTCGACGGGGTTTTCCGGGTGGCCGCTGATCAACGAAATGAAGGTGCCGACTGCGCCCAACAGGGCCAGTACCAACGCTTCGGGCAACTCTCCGGGTGTCAGCGCCTTGTGCAATTGGTCGGCAATCTCGGAGCCGTGATTGGGGCAACTGACCGAGGTGACCGAGGCGACCTTTTCCGGGTGCAGGGCTGCGACGTAGCGTGCGGCCAGCGGGCCTTGGCTATGGCCGATCAGATTGACCTTGGCGGCTCCCGTTTCCCGCAAAATACGGTCAACGTGTTCAAGCAGTTTTTCACCGCGTTCTTCATTGCCGTTAACGGTTGGAATATTCACGGCAAACACTTGGGCGCCAGCACGCTCCAAGGCTTCCTCGATTTCGAAGAAGTACGGATAACCGGCGATTCTGTCAAAGCCGAAAAGACCGTGAACCAACACAATGGGGTATTTCGTAGACGCATCCATGTCCATGTTCATACCTATTGGATTCTAGTGAGACTGCTTGATTTGTTGCGGGCTAACCGTAGTTGACAAAGCGAGTGGGTTCAAAGTGCTTGGGCGGGATTCTGACGAACTGTCATGCCTGTATTTATTGGGCTTCTGAAAATCCATTTGACAGCCAATCGTATGATGATTAGCGTGAGTATCCATCGCGAACGGCTTTTGTGTCGTTTCGCTTTTTGTCACCGGGGCGATGAGGTACCCATGTCCAGCAGTTTTCACGCGTCGACGGTTGATTGGCTAGGGTGCTGGATTGCCGCTGGCCAGGTGAAACCCGGTCAAACCATCAAGGTTGAAGCTGACCTGGGCGAGCAGCTTGGGGTCAGCCGTACGGTTATCCGTGAAGCGATCAAGACCCTGGTCGCCAAAGGCATGCTCGAAGTCGGGCCGAAGGTCGGCACGCGGGTGTTGCCGGTACGGCGCTGGAACCTCTTCGATCCGCAAGTCGTCGGCTGGTTGTCGCGCAACGGTTTGCCGGAAAACTTCGTCGATGACCTGCTCGACCTGCGCCGGACCATCGAACCGATGGCGGTGCGTTGGGCCTGCGAGCGCGCAACAGTGGAACAAGTGCAAGCGGTGCTTCAGGCCTACAACGCGCTGGAACGAGCGGTGGACAGCGGAGTTGATTACAACCGCGCCGACCAGTTCTTCCACGAATGCATCCTCGCCGCCAGCCACAATCAATTCATCGAACAAATGGTCCCGGCCCTCGGCGCGCTGCTGGCGGTGTCTTTCGAAGTGTCTGCCGCTGACCCGGATGAACTGCGCCGTACCTTGCCGATTCACAAAGACATGGCCGACGCCATCGCCGCCCGGGATGCCGCGCGGGGTGTGTGGGCCTGCATGACTCTGATCGATAACGCCGACCTGGCTATCAAGCGCTTCTACCCCCAAGTCATGGCCGACAAGAAGGCTAGCTAACAATAAAGAACCCTGTAGGAGCGAGGCTTGCCCGCGAAGAATGCACCGCGATTTTTCAGGTATTACGCGTCATCGTTCTTCGCGGGCAAGCCACGCTCCTACAGGTCTACGGTGCAAACAAAAGGAGGTTTCATGACGTGGACTGCGGTTACAGGACACCGTGCGCGACTCGGTGAAGGCCCGTTCTGGGATGCACCGACCCAGGCACTGTATTGGGTTGATATCGCCGGCCAACAGGCGCTGCGACTGATCGGCGCCAATGTGGAAATCTGGCAGATGCCGGAACACGTGTCCGCGTTCATCCCCTGCGAAAGCGGCGATGCCCTGGTGACATTGAGCAGTGGGGTTTATCGGCTGGACTTGAACTCTCCCGGCCTGGAACCTCGGCTGACTTTGCTCTGCGTGGCCGATCCACAACCCGGCAACCGCGCCAACGAAGCCCGCTGCGATGCCTTGGGCCGGCTCTGGCTGGGCACCATGCAAAACAACATCGGTGAGCAGGGCGAAGATTTGCCCATCGTGCGCCGCTCCGGTGGCCTGTTTCGCATCGACCGCGATGCTCGGGTCACGCCGCTGCTGCGAGGGCTGGGCATCCCCAACACGTTGCTGTGGAGCGATGACGGCACGACCCTGTATTTCGCCGACAGCCTCGACGGCACGTTGTACCAACATTTCATCCATACCGACGGCAACCTCGACACCGCCTGCGTCTGGTTTGGCCCCCACGAACGGGGTGGCCCCGACGGCTCGGCGATGGATGCCGAGGGCTATATCTGGAACGCCCGCTGGGACGGCAGTTGCCTGCTCAGGCTGACCCCGGACGGTCATGTCGATCGGGTGATCGAACTGCCTGTCAGTCGCCCCACCAGTTGCGTGTTTGGTGGCGAAGACTTCAAAACCCTGTACATCACCAGTGCGGCGAGCCCGCTCAACCATCCATTGGATGGCGCGTTGTTGTCGGTTCGAGTCGATGTGCCCGGAAAGTCTTGTCAGAGGTTTGCGGGCTAAATCCCAAAATATGGGATGTAAAATTATATATTGAGATTTGTTGGTGGCCAGGTTTATAGTCGGCCCCATCAGTTACACGCACTCACACTTAAAAAAACAAAACAGGTGAAGTGATGCAGCGATATTCCACCGTCCTCCCTTGGGGCGACAGTGCTTCAGGCCGCCCCGGCGCCCGGGCGTTGTCGCGCCTGCCTGCCTATTCCAAAAAGCCTTTTGACCGGACATCGACAGATGTCTGGTTTTCGTCGTGTCTTAAAACAGGAGTGTTGATCCATGGCTGAGCCCCTTTCCTTGCCACCGGTGCCCGAACCGCCCAAGGGTGAGCGCCTGAAAAACAAGGTCGTGCTGTTGACCGGCGCCGCTCAGGGGATCGGCGAAGCGATTGTCGCGACCTTTGCATCCCAGCAGGCCAAGCTGATCATCAGCGATATCCAGGCCGAGAAAGTCGAAAAGGTCGCGGCGCATTGGCGTGAACAAGGCGCGGATGTCGTGGCGATCAAGGCCGACGTATCGCGCCAGCAAGACCTGCACGCCATGGCCAAGTTGGCCATCGAGCTTCACGGCCGCATCGACGTGCTGGTCAACTGCGCCGGGGTCAACGTGTTCCGCGATCCGCTGCAAATGACTGAAGAAGACTGGCGTCGCTGCTTCGCCATCGACCTGGACGGCGCCTGGTATGGCTGCAAAGCCGTGTTGCCGCAGATGATCGAGCAGGGCATCGGCAGCATCATCAACATCGCCTCGACCCATTCCTCTCACATCATTCCCGGCTGCTTCCCGTACCCGGTGGCCAAGCATGGTTTGCTCGGGCTGACCCGCGCCTTGGGCATCGAATACGCCCCCAAGGGCATTCGGGTCAACGCTATCGCGCCGGGCTACATCGAAACCCAACTGAACGTCGATTACTGGAACGGTTTTGCCGACCCCCAGGCCGAACGTCAGCGCGCCTTCGATCTGCATCCACCGCGACGCATCGGTCAGCCGATTGAAGTGGCGATGACCGCCGTGTTCCTGGCCAGCGATGAGGCGCCATTCATCAACGCTTCGTGCATCACCATCGATGGTGGTCGTTCGGTCATGTACCACGACTGAATAACTTGGGTTTCAGACGCAAAACTACGTCTGAAATTCAATCATCATACGATATGACTATTGGCTACATGCTTCGACCGCTGTATTGGCTTTCAACTAACGCTCAAAAAAAATAACAAGGAGTCAGCTTATGAAACGTCGTCGTGGGATCCGTTCCCTGTGCTGTGCCGCTTTGGCGGTCACCGCGGTCAGCCTGAGCAGTACGTTGCTGGCGGCCGAGGAAGTGAAGATCGGTTTTCTGGTCAAGCAAGCCGAAGAGCCCTGGTTCCAGACCGAGTGGGCATTCGCCGAAAAGGCCGGCAAGGACAAGGGCTTCACCGTCATCAAGATCGCTGTGCCTGATGGCGAGAAAACCCTCTCGGCCATCGACAGCCTGGCGGCGAACGGCGCCAAGGGCTTCGTGATCTGTCCGCCGGACGTATCCCTGGGCCCTGCGATCATGGCCAAGGCCAAGCTCAATGGTTTGAAAGTGATCGCTGTCGATGACCGTTTCGTCGATGCCGGCGGCAAGTTCATGGAGGACGTGCCGTACCTCGGCATGGCGGCCTTCGAAGTCGGCCAGAAGCAAGGCGCCGCGATGGCTGCCGAAGCGAAGAAACGCGGCTGGGACTGGAAACAAACCTATGCGGTGATCAACACCTTCAACGAACTCGACACCGGCAAGAAACGCACTGACGGTTCGGTTAAAGCCCTGGAAGACGCCGGGATGCCGAAAGACCACATTCTGTTCTCGGCCCTGAAAACCCTTGACGTACCGGGCAGCATGGACGCCACCAACTCGGCGCTGGTGAAACTGCCGGGTGCGGCGAAAAACCTGATCATCGGCGGGATGAACGACAACACCGTGCTGGGCGGCGTGCGCGCCACCGAAAGCGCCGGTTTTGCTGCGGCTAACGTAATCGGCATCGGCATCAACGGCACCGATGCCATCGGCGAATTGAAGAAAGCCAACAGCGGCTTCTTCGGCTCGATGCTGCCGAGCCCGCACATCGAGGGCTACAACACCGCCAGCATGATGCACGAGTGGGTCACCACCGGCAAAGAGCCGCCGAAATACACCGCCATGGACGACGTGACGCTGATCACGCGCGACAACTTCAAGCAGGAACTGGAAAAGATCGGCCTGTGGAATTGAGGGGCGGTTGATTTCATTGGCGGCCCCGGCGACGGGGCCGCCTGATCGGTGTGATGAGGTGGGTTATGCACGCACACGTACAAACAGATGAACAGCGCATTGGCGGCAGCCTGCGCTTCAACGGGATCGGCAAAACCTTTCCCGGGGTGAAGGCGCTGGACGGCATCAGTTTCGTCGCGCATCCGGGGCAGGTTCATGCCTTGATGGGCGAGAACGGCGCCGGTAAATCCACGTTGCTGAAAATCCTCGGCGGTGCTTACACGCCGAGCAGCGGTGACCTGCGGATCGGCGAACAGACGAGGGTCTTCAAATCCACTGCCGACAGCATTGGCAGCGGGGTTGCGGTGATCCATCAGGAGCTGCACCTGGTGCCGGAAATGACTGTGGCCGAGAACCTGTTTCTCGGGCATCTGCCGGCGAATTTCGGCCTGATCAATCGCAGCGTTTTGCGGCAACAGGCACTGGCCTGCCTCAAAGGCCTGGCCGATGAAATCGATCCGCAAGAGAAAGTCGGGCGCTTGTCCCTCGGCCAGCGGCAACTGGTGGAAATCGCCAAGGCGTTGTCCCGTGGCGCGCATGTGATTGCGTTCGACGAACCCACCAGCAGCCTGTCGGCGCGGGAGATCGATCGCTTGATGGCGATCATCGGTCGCTTACGGGACGAAGGCAAAGTGGTGCTTTACGTTTCCCATCGCATGGAAGAAGTGTTCCGCATCTGCAATGCGGTGACGGTGTTCAAGGACGGTCGCTTCGTGCGCACCTTCGAGGACATGAGCGCGCTGAGCCATGACCAGTTGGTGACGTGCATGGTCGGTCGCGACATTCAGGATATCTACGATTACCGCAGCCGCCCGCGTGGCGCGGTGGCGCTCAAGGTTGACGGTTTACTGGGGCCGGGTTTGCGTGAACCGGTGAGTTTCGAGGTGCACAAGGGCGAGATTCTGGGTCTGTTCGGCCTGGTTGGTGCGGGTCGCACCGAGCTGCTGCGCATGCTCAGCGGACTTACCCGCAACACGGCCGGACGCCTGGAATTGCGTGGCCATGAACTGAAGTTGCGTTCACCGCGCGATGCCATTGCGGCGGGGATTCTGCTGTGCCCCGAGGACCGCAAGAAGGAGGGCATCCTGCCGCTGGCCAGCGTCGCCGAGAACATCAACATCAGCGCCCGCGGTGCTCATTCCACCTTCGGGTGCCTGCTGCGCGGGCTGTGGGAAAAGGGCAACGCCGACAAGCAGATCAAGGCGCTGAAGGTGAAGACGCCCAACGCGGCGCAGAAAATCATGTACCTGTCCGGCGGCAATCAGCAGAAGGCGATTCTCGGTCGCTGGCTGTCGATGCCGATGAAAATCCTGCTGCTCGATGAGCCCACCCGTGGCATCGACATCGGCGCTAAAGCCGAGATCTACCAGATCATTCATAACCTGGCCGCCAGCGGCATCGCGGTGATTGTGGTGTCCAGCGACCTGATGGAAGTCATGGGCATTTCCGACCGCATCCTGGTGCTCTGCGAAGGCACGATGCGCGGCGAACTGACTCGCGAACAAGCCAATGAATCCAACCTGCTGCAACTGGCTTTGCCACGCCAACGCGCTGCCGACGTGGCGAACTGAGAGGTGACTATGACCATCCAAAACAATGCTCTGCCAACCCCGCGCAAACCGCTGGACCTACGACGCTTTCTCGATGACTGGGTAATGCTGTTGGCGGCCGTCGGGATCTTCGTGCTCTGCACCTTGCTGATCGACAACTTCCTGTCGCCGCTGAACATGCGCGGTCTGGGCCTGGCGATTTCCACCACCGGAATTGCCGCCTGCACCATGTTGTATTGCCTGGCGTCGGGGCACTTCGACTTGTCGGTGGGCTCGGTGATTGCCTGTGCCGGCGTGGTCGCGGCGGTGGTGATGCGCGACACCAACAGCGTGTTCCTTGGCGTCAGTGCGGCGCTGGTGATGGGGCTGATTGTCGGGCTGATCAACGGGATCGTGATCGCCAAGCTGCGGGTCAATGCGTTGATCACCACGCTGGCGACCATGCAGATCGTTCGTGGCCTGGCTTACATTTTTGCCAACGGCAAAGCGGTGGGCGTTTCCCAGGAGTCGTTCTTCGTCTTCGGTAACGGCCAGTTATTCGGTGTGCCGGTGCCGATTCTGATCACCATCGTTTGCTTCCTGTTTTTCGGCTGGCTGCTGAATTACACCACCTACGGGCGCAACACCATGGCCATCGGCGGCAATCAGGAAGCGGCGTTGCTGGCCGGGGTCAACGTTGACCGGACCAAGATCATCATCTTCGCCGTGCACGGGGTGATTGGTGCATTGGCCGGGGTGATTCTGGCGTCGCGCATGACCTCGGGTCAGCCGATGATTGGCCAGGGTTTCGAGCTGACAGTGATCTCGGCTTGCGTGTTGGGCGGGGTGTCGCTGAGCGGCGGGATCGGGATGATTCGGCATGTGATCGCCGGGGTGCTGATTCTGGCGATCATCGAGAATGCGATGAATCTGAAGAACATCGATACCTTCTACCAGTACGTGATTCGCGGTTCGATCCTGTTGCTGGCGGTTGTGATCGACCGACTGAAGCAACGCTGACGCCCCCCCTTCACCGATCGTTCCTACGCTCTGCGTGGGGGAACGCAGCCCGGGACGCTCCGCCTCCCAGAAGCGGACGCAGAGCGTCCAATGAGGCATTCCCACGCGGAGCATCACTAGTGTCCGGTAAAACCTTTTCAGAGCTGAAGGCTGCCTTGGGCAGCCTTCAGCT
>NZ_JBXANU010000031.1:0-78367 GCF_058802085.1 Pseudomonas sp. GW822-FHT02G04 | reverse complement strand
GGCAAAAGCGAACAGAGCTGAAGGCTGCCCAAGGCAGCCTTCAGCTCTGAAAAGGTTTTACCGGACACTAGTGACGCGGAGCATGGGAACGATCAGTACTCCCAGTACGAAAAAGCCCCACCAGACTCAACACCTGGCAGGGCTTCGATGACTCCGAATGCTACTTACGCAACATTCATGGTCTTGTGCGTATCAATCAAATGCTGCACCACACCCGGATCGGCCAGGGTGGAGATATCGCCCAACCCGTCGTATTCCGCCGTGGCGATCTTGCGCAGAATCCGGCGCATGATCTTGCCCGAGCGGGTTTTCGGCAGACCCGGCGCCCACTGAATGACATCCGGCGAGGCAATCGGGCCGATCTCTTTACGCACCCAGTTCTTCAGCTCCAGGCGCAGTTGCTCGCTGGTCTCTTCACCAGCGTTCAACGTGACGTAGACATAAATGCCCTGCCCCTTGATGTCGTGCGGCACACCGACCACCGCCGCTTCGGCGACTTTCGGGTGAGCGACCATCGCGCTTTCGATCTCGGCGGTGCCCATGCGGTGGCCGGAAACGTTGAGCACGTCATCCACGCGACCAGTGATCCAGTAGTAACCGTCTGCGTCACGACGCGCACCGTCACCGGTGAAGTACATGCCACGGAAGGTCTTGAAGTAGGTGTCGACGAAGCGGTCATGGTCGCCATACAGCGTGCGCGCCTGGCCTGGCCACGAGTCGAGAATCACCAGGTTGCCCTCGGCAACGCCTTCAATGATGTTGCCCAGGTTGTCCACCAGCGCCGGCACCACGCCGAAGAACGGCCGTGCTGCAGAGCCAGGTTTCAGGCCGTGAGCGCCCGGCAGCGGGCTCATCATGTTGCCGCCGGTTTCAGTCTGCCACCAGGTATCCACGATCGGGCAACGGGATTGGCCGACATTCTTGTAGTACCAATCCCACGCTTCCGGGTTAATCGGCTCACCGACCGAACCCAACAGACGCAGGCTGCTGCCATCGGCGCCTTCAACAGCAGCGGTGCCCGACGCCATCATCGCGCGGATCGCGGTCGGCGCGGTGTAGAGAATGTTGACCTTGTGCTTGTCGACGATCTTCGATACCCGGGTGATGTCCGGATAGTTCGGCACGCCTTCGAACAGCAGCGTGGTCGCACCGTTGGCCAGCGGGCCGTAGACGATATAAGAATGGCCGGTGACCCAGCCGACGTCGGCGGTGCACCAGTAGATTTCGCCCGGACGGTAGTCGAACACGCGCTCATGGGTCATTGCCGCGTACAACAAATAACCGCCAGTGGTGTGTTGCACACCCTTCGGCTTACCGGTGGAGCCGGAGGTATAAAGGATGAACAGCGCTTCTTCGGCGCCCATTTCTTTTGGCGCGCAGACGGTGCCCGCCACTTTCATCAGGTCTTCGTACCAGATGTCGCGATGCTGGTTCCACTTGATGTCGCCACCGGTGCGCTTGCACACGATGACTTTCTGAATGCTGCTGGTTTCCGGGTTGGTCAGCGCGTCGTCGACGTTGGCCTTGAGCGAGATCTTCTTGCCGGCGCGGATGCCTTCGTCGGCGGTGATCACCACTTTCGAGCGGCAGTCGATGATGCGACCGGCCAGGGCTTCCGGCGAAAAACCGCCGAATACCACCGAGTGAATCGCGCCGATCCGGGTGCAGGCCAGCATGGCGACCACGGCTTCGGGGATCATCGGCATATAGATTGTCACCACGTCGCCGCGGTGCACATCCTGGCCGCGCAAGGCGTTGGCGAACTTGCAGACTTGTTCGTGCAGTTCGCGGTAAGTGATGTTGCGACTTTCGGCAGGGTCATCCCCTTCCCAAATAATCGCGACTTGATCGCCACGCTCGGCCAGATGACGGTCGAGGCAGTTGTAGGAAACGTTCAGCGTGCCGTCGGCGAACCATTTGATGTCGACATGGTGATCGTCGAAGGACGTCTGCTTCACCGTGGTGAAAGGCTTGATCCAGTCGAGGCGCTTGGCTTGTTCGCGCCAGAAGCCGTCCGGGTTGACGACCGACTGCTGGTACATGGCCTTGTAAGTGGCCTCGTCAGTCAGTGTATTGGCTGCTACCTCGGGACGAACGGGATACAAAGAAGCCGCACTCATCTTTCTTACCTCGGTGGAATAGTTGTTTTTGTATGGCCCCAGTTGTAGCCGGGGCGGGCCTATAGAACCATTCGACGATGGTAGTAACAAGCCCCTACAAAATGTGGCTATACCGTAACGAGGCGCTCAAACCCAATGTTTTAGGGGGCTCGACGATTATTACCAAATCTGCCAAAGGTGTTTATCAAAAGCACGGCTATATGCCCGCCACCCCCAGGCCTAAAATCGGTCTCGCCAACAAGGCAACGTGATTAACCCAGTTGCAGCCCCCACGAAGGCAGTTAATCCAAGACTCTTTATCAAAGCTCCACACGCAATCCCAAAAAGGTTGCGTGACCCCATTCGACCTCAGAAAGGTAACTTTTAAATGAAAGCTTTATTGGTTCTGGCCCTCAGCAGTCTGTGCGCAACCGCCATGGCGGACGAGGTCCCGACTGATGTCGCACAGCAACAACCCGTCGTCGAGGAATACACCTACTCCACCCATCTGGACATCGCCAAAGTTGTCTCG
This sequence comes from Pseudomonas sp. GW822-FHT02G04, assembly GCF_058802085.1. Taxonomy (NCBI): domain Bacteria; kingdom Pseudomonadati; phylum Pseudomonadota; class Gammaproteobacteria; order Pseudomonadales; family Pseudomonadaceae; genus Pseudomonas; species Pseudomonas sp. GW822-FHT02G04. The sequence continues at coordinate 75,736 of NZ_JBXANU010000031.1, read as the reverse complement.
ATGAGCGAAATCCCGAATGTGTGCGAAGTGGTTCCGGCCAAAATGGTGTACGACGACTCCAAAGGTCAGCGGCACATTCTGCGCTACAGCGTCATGGGTAACGGCTGCTCCAACGGCTGATCCGCCCCACTCTTATCTCCCAAGGCTCGACCCATCCCTTTTCAAAGACCGATGAAGCGCCGAGCCTTATATCGATTAACTAGATTGCTTTAAGCATTTATTTGCACTTTTTAATCAAATTATCTGGCGTAGTATGAATTCCACACCAAGGCACACAACGCCAATGAACCTGGAGCCACTACCATGAAAACCAAACTGATCCTCGCCCTGACCCTTTCCGTCCTGGCCGCCAACACCTTCGCCGCCGATGGCTACGACCGCACTGGCTCGGCTGTTTTCAACGATGCGGCTGTCGCTTCTGACGGTTACGACCGCACCGGTTCTGCCTCTTTCGCGGCTGACGGTTTTGATCGTACGGGTGCTGCCAAAGTCGCTGCCGATGGTGCTGATCACACTGGCGCCGCCAAGCTTGCTGCCGATGGTGCTGACCGCGTGGGTGCCGCTCGCTTCAGCTGAAACCCGGCGCGACATCACAGCCCGACTTCGGTCGGGCTTAGTTGTGTCTGGAGTGGTTGAAAATCGACCAAAACCACAACATGTAGTGGAAAATATGGTTTTTTGGTTATTTTTTGAGCAACACTCTTCAAGACCTTTTGCAGCTCAGAATTGCACACATTCTCATCCACAAACCCCCGCCCAATACTCTGCAAGCCCCGTCCCGCCTGGCTTGTGCCGCAATAGCTGCCTGTAACGGTATGAACACCCCGGCCTCACCGTCAAAAACCAGCCGAAACAGGCGAAAAAAAAACTTCCTCCGCCAAAGCCCTGTAAACCCTCGCTCCAACCTGAAAACGCCCCTCGCCGAGCCCTCCAGGTGCCATTTCGCCGCACCACGGGGCCGAAAATTTCCTTATAATGCGGACTTAAACGGGCCTGCAATATTCCCTTACAGGGGTGAAAAGCCAGTCTGAAGCCCACGCAGAGCGGTTCACGTTCTCTGCGCCCATCAGCGGCTTCGGAATACCCGTACAAAATTCTGTTTATTGCCTGCGTTGTACTGCTGCAACAAACGATTTCCTTTAGATCCAACGCGGCCAGAACCGGCCGTGTGAAAAACCAACCTATCAGTTTTCACACGGGCAACTGGCCCTCACGCAGGAGACGACACGTCATGCTGAGCTGGGACGAATTCGACAAAGAAGATGACGGCGAAGTCGCTGTAAAAGGCGCCAATGCCGGCCACGCTTCTGAAGCCAACATGGACCGCCTCGACAGCGCCGGTGGTGCCGCCGCTCAAGAGGCCCGCGCCGTGACCGCGACGGACTCCGCCGCGATCGCCCGCGCCAAGGCTGCCCTAGATTCCCTCGACGTCGCCGAAGGCCTCGCCGAACTGGAAGGCGCCTCTGCCCGTGTAGCTGTCGATGAAAAGCGCATGATCAACTGCCGCGCCGACCTCAACCAGCTCGTGCCATTCAAATACGACTGGGCATGGCAGAAGTACCTGGACGGCTGCGCAAACCACTGGATGCCGCAAGAAGTCAACATGACCGCCGACATCGCCCTCTGGAAAAACCCGGAAGGCCTGACCGACGACGAGCGCCGCATCGTGATGCGCAACCTCGGCTTCTTCTCCACCGCCGACTCCCTGGTTGCCAACAACCTGGTCCTGGCCGTGTACCGCCTGATCACCAACCCGGAATGCCGCCAGTACATCCTGCGCCAGGCCTTCGAAGAGGCGATCCACACCCACGCCTACCAGTACTGCATCGAATCGTTGGCCATGGATGAAGGCGAGATCTTCAACATGTACCACGAGATCCCATCGGTCGCGAAAAAAGCCACCTGGGGCCTGAAATACACCCGTTCGATCTCCGATCCGAAGTTCGAAACCGGCACCGTCGAAACCGACAAAGAGCTGCTGCGCAACCTGATCGCCTACTACTGCGTTCTGGAAGGCATCTTCTTCTACTGCGGCTTCACCCAAATCCTCTCCATGGGCCGCCGCAACAAAATGACCGGCGTCGCCGAGCAGTTCCAGTACATCCTGCGCGACGAATCCATGCACCTGAACTTCGGCATCGACGTGATCAACCAGATCAAAATCGAAAACCCACACTTGTGGGATGCTGAGATGAAGGAAGAAGCGAGCCAGATGATTCTGCAAGGGACTCAGCTGGAGATTGAATACGCTCGTGACACCATGCCTCGTGGGGTATTGGGCATGAATGCGGCGATGATGGAGGACTATCTGAAGTTCATCGCAAACCGTCGGTTGTCGCAGATTGGTTTGAAAGAGGAATACCCAGGGACTACTAACCCGTTCCCTTGGATGAGTGAGATCATGGACTTGAAGAAAGAGAAGAATTTCTTTGAGACGCGGGTTATTGAGTATCAGACTGGTGGGGCGTTGAGCTGGGATTGATTCGCATAACGCTGAATTACCGCAAGGGCTACCATTGGTAGCCCTTTTTTATGGCCCTCATCGTGCGATTGCAACCTGATTCCCTGCAAACCTCCTCTTACACAACACAACTACCTTAGGTTAAGTCGTCGAAAACCCAACGCCCACTGAGAATGCCTTTCAGTTGTTCAACGCTCAGCAGCTGGTTGGGCTTCTTATGAACAACCGCGTGGCAATTTGCGCAGAGTGTAATCATGTCGGTCGCTGGATCGACCACCTGGTCTTCTTCATATTCAGAAATGGGCTTCACGTGGTGTACGTGGATAAAGCCTTTCGCGTGCTCGCCGTAAGCCTTCTCAAAATCAAACTCACAAGCGTTACATCGAAGTCCATGAATTTCGATTGCTTGCAGCCTAAGCTTTGGGTTGCGCTCATATCTTACGCCGTAATAGGCGACTTTTTTCCCTTCAGTGCCGGTAACTCTAGTCTCAAACTCCTGCGTGCCATCGATTGGGCTAGAACCGTCATCCAGTTGCGCCTTCAGCACCGCGTGAGAGCAAATTCTGTCAAATACAGCTTGATCAATTTCCCGAGCACTTCTGCGCCAATAATTATTTTTTAGCCTTTGAGGAATTGGCTCAAGGTATTCCCCATCAATTTTGTTCGGGACTGCAAATTCAAAAGGCTTGAAGTCCTCAATATCAGCAAACAGATCACCCTTTGTGCTGTCCTTGTCCGCATATATCTTCCCTACTCGAGCAACACCAAAATAGTGTGGGCTCGCACTCAGGCGCTGATCCGAAAAAGCCTTATTTTTCATTTTCCCTTTGTAGTAAAGCACCTCCATTCCTTCGGAGAGCACCGGTCTGTACTGCTTCGGGAAGTGATACCGGGCCCCGGTTTTATCGGACCACTTCGATACATCATTTTCGGAAATGACAGCTGGCATCCATTCATCCTCACAACAGAAGATGAAGCCTACCAAATAACAAGAAAACTCCTACAGGCTTCGCGAAAAATCCCCACATATCGATCAGCAAAGGAAGAGTTTCGCTCTAGCAGCTCAATCAAAATCCGCAGAAACATCTCCTTTTTACAGATGCCGTAGATAGCAAAATCGTAACTGCACCTCATCGTGAGCGAGGCCAAACGTGCCACGCACACGCCCAAAGATTGAAGATATTGACGAATTAAGAGGTGCGCTATCACGTCCCTCCCGCTATTAATACCCTTCCCTCTCGCGGACCCGAGCCCACCATGAAATTCGACCTCGCCTACTGCCTCAGCCTCGACGACAAGCTGTCGATCTATGACGTGCGCGATTTGAATTTCGACGAAACCATGGAATTCGATTCCGCCAAGGAGCATTTCCAGTGCCCCAACGATGCCTGCCGTTTAGCGTTTGATGCGGCCAACGTGCTTGGAACGTTCAACGCCAAGAACGTGAATTACGTGCGCACGCCGCACTTCAAAAACATGCCCAGCACGCGGCATGTCGAGGGTTGTCCTTATGTCAGTCTGAAGACGTCGGCGTCGGGCCTGGAGACGGACGGGGCGGAGTCGGATGACGGTCGGGAGGAGCATTTCCCGTCGGAGTTGTTGCTGACTCGGCGTGAGTATGTGCGTAAGCCGTCGAGCCCGGCGGTGGCGGCGGATGTTTTGCGCGATGCCCCAACACCCACTTCAGCGGCCAGTGACGTCGAGTATCCGAGTCGCGAGTCGGCGCCGGACAAGACCAGTGTCTTCGCCCACCCGGTGGAGTGTTTTGTGTCGAACTTCGCGGACAAGGAGCTGCTCAAGCGTATGCCGCTGAAGATTGGCGAACACACGGCGCCCTATGGGTCGTTCTTCAAGAAGATCGAGTACCTGCAGGACAACAAGGGGCTGATTTACTGGGGCAAGATCAAGCAGATCAAGGATTATACGCAGAGCTTTCGCATCGATTTCGAACAGAAGGTCTGGTTCAAGCAACCGGACGAGGCGAAGAAGAAGCCTTATTCGGTCAACGTTTATCTGAGCAAGAAGCTGATCGACAACTACCGCAAGCGCAAGGCGTTTCTGGAGGAGATCAAGCACGCCGTCGATAGTGATGCCGAGTTGTATTGCTTCTTTTATGGCGTGACGCCGGAGTTGAAGCAGGTGCCGAGCAAGAAAAACCCCGAACAGATGTTCGGGGTGTTCAGTGCCAACATCGAGAATCTGGATCACTTCATCATTCGTGAAGCGCCGGGGTTGGCAGCAGGCTAAGGATTAGTTGCGAGGCAGTTCGAGTTTGACCGCGCCGGGATGTTGCTTGACCACGGCGTACGGCAGCACTGACCAGCCCGGGTCATCGCAATTGCGTTGTACGCGGGCGAAGTACGGTCCCAGGTACAGGCCTTTTGCGGTGAAGTGCCAGTTGGAATAACCCCAAACGCTTTCGTCGGTGTAATCGCAGCCTTCCTCGTCCGCCGGCTTCTGCATTTCCTCGGGGTACAACGCGGTGAATTGCTTGATCAGCCATGGTACGAACACTTCGCGCTGATAGGTGAATCGTGCCTTGCTCTCTTCCTCGGTCAACGATGTATCGCTCGCGCCGTAGCGATCGGCGTGCAGCAGCGGCTTGCCGTTGCCAACCCACAGCACGTCTTCCAGCGACAGGTTATGGCCGGTGTGAACGTCGAGGTTGATCGGCGAATTGCCAAAATCCGGGTGAGCGCCGCCGCAGCTGTAGCCGGTGGAGATGTTCAGGCTGACCGCATCGGGCGATAGGAATTGGGGGGCGACGCCTTGGTCGAACTCGGCAAATTCCCCACCTCCCAGCAAGCAGCCGTGGTAGTTGATGACTTCGCTCCAGAGCCGCTCCAACAATTGCTGATTGATCCGCTGCTGGTCAGCTTTCGGGTAGCCGGACTCGACGCTGAACATGGAGAGACCGGACGCGGGCTCCGTCCACCATTGCAGGTCGTAGCCCATGAAGGACTCTTTCTTGCCCGGTTTGAGTTTCAAGCCTTGCAGGCGCAGGTATTCGTAGGGGTCGCTTTTCGGCAGCGTAGCGATGAAGGGCAAGGCGCCTGCTGCCGGTGCCGGGAGCTTGGCCTCGGTCAATTGCATTTGCAGAACTTTGCCCTTGGGGCCTTTCCATTCGCCTTGCCAGCCGTTGGCCGTTTCTTGCAACTTCAGGGTTGGCTGGGGTTTGTCTTCACCGTAGCGGTTGTTGCCTTCGGTTAGCGTCAGGGTCTCTTCTTGCAGCGAGCCGCTCAGTTCCAGGTCGCGATGGTATTTCTCATAGAAGTAGCGGCCGGTGACTTCGTCCGGCTGGTTGGTGTTGAGTTCCAGCACGATCGGCATCTTGCCCAGGGTGCCGGTGAAGAGGCGATTGGTGTATTCGGCATCGGCTGTCGAACAGAACGCGAGTAATAACGTGGCGCAGGGTGCAAGGCGCAACAATCCTTTGAACATCAATACATCCTTGAAAAAAGTGAGCGTCTGCTCACGAAATATTGGCGCGGAGTATGGCGAATCAGCGTCCAAGAATCGATATGGTCCGATCAATCCTGATCAAGCTGATTCAACAGTTCAAAAGTTTCCCGTCTCACTTCTTTGCGCCGATCACGCGCAGCTTGTATGCCTGACTCGTCGAGGCCGCAGTACTGGCACAACCAATGGACCATCATTTCCTCATCCGGAAAGTAATAGTCCTTGTGCCCTTTACCGCCTCTCGGGGTGTCGTTCATATCACCATCGAAACGGCCAGCCGAGAATTCGTCCGAAGGCAAAGATCCCCATTCGGCGGCGCAATCCTCAAAAATCCAGGCAATCTCGTTGATGTGCTTTTGCGCACCGCGATGACCGCGCTTGTAAAACGTGTACTGGCGGCAGCTTTCCTGGAAACGCTCCATCGTCGGCTCATCGTTAACCCACTGCAGGATATCGTTCTGCCCCGCATGGCGTATCAGGCCATTGATCCATCGCTCGGAAAACCGTTGAACAAAACCTTCCACGTCAGCCTTTTTAGCGTCAGCAAAGATCATGCAATAACGGGTTTTCACATGGATGACGAACAACACGTGCTTGCGTTGCACGGTAATGGCGTGGACCAGCCACTGTTCGGTTGAGTCACCCTGCTCGTCGTCCTCGATAACGGACGATGGAGGTTTCTCCACCGGGGTTATTTTCTTGCCCTTGTGGACGCGGCTGAAGAAGGTGCTGGCGGCTTCGGTGCAGTTGAAGATCAACATCCTGGGTTCTCAAGAGGTCTGTGCCGCTATTTAACGCATATGCCAAGCATCACTAAAAGCAGCAAACCAATATAAACCCGCGCATGCGCCCGATCCGGTATCCGCCCGATCCACGGCGTAGCCAGCCGAATCCCCACCAGCGACCCGACCGTCAGCACCGCAAACGCCAGCACATCCACATAACCGACAAACCACGACCCCAGATCAAACTCGGCAACCCCCGCCATCGCCATATAGGTCAACGTTCCGGCCACCGCAACAGGCAGGCTCAGCGGGTTGGCCATGGATGTGGCTTGCGACATGCTGAGGCCACAACGGCGCAATAACGGCACGGTCATGACGCTGCCGCCCACCCCAAGAAACGTGGCGATAGCGCCAATTCCCACACCGCCACCAGACACTTCTGCCCCGCCCAATCGCCGTGGGATTTCGGTGTAGGACTGCGTAAGAAAACCGCGTCTGAACAAGCAGTCCAGAATGGTCACTCCCAGGTAAACGATGAAGGCAAAACGGATCAACTCGCCACTCGCCCACATCGCGGCCACAGCTCCGACGATCGCGCCCAGGCCGATGAACCCGCCCAACGGCCACAGGTAATAGCGAATGAGATTGCCGGCGCGGCGATGTTTTCTGGTGGCGATTAGCGCATTGACGATCATCACGCAGGTCGAGGTGGCCACGGCAATGTGCATCGCCGATTGGCCGATGGGGTCGTCGGTCCCGTGGCTGGCCGTGAGCATGCGGTACAGCAAAGGCACGACGACGAAGCCGCCGCCGAAGCCGAACAGTACAGCGGTGACGCCGGTCATGCAGCCGAAGAGTGCCAGCAAGAGGTAGAAGAACATCGCGCATCGTCCGTGGATTGAGAGTGGCCGACGATAGAGCGGCGGGACTTGGCCTGCCTCAGCAAGTCAGCCAATAATATTTGCGTTTACGCCAACCGCTGGGTGCCGCTTGATGCGCAATGTTTCGATTGATCTGCTGGACGACACGCCACGGCCGGTGGTGGCCATCGGCACGGATTACCCCGACGGTCATCGATTGCCGCGTCATACGCATCGGCGGGCGCAGTTGTTGTACGGCGCCACGGGGGTGATGCAGGTGAGCACGCTCGATGGCAATTGGGTGGTGCCGCCGCAACGGGCGGTGTGGATTCCGCCGGGGGTGGCGCATGAGGTGTTGATGCTGGGGGTGAGCACTCGCAGTGTGTATATCGAACCGGGGGTGGTTGATCTGGGCAATCGTTGCCAGGTAATCAGTGTTTCGCCGTTGATGCGGCATTTGTTGATGGAGGCGGTGGAGGTTGCGCTGGAGTATGACGAGGCCGGGCGCGACGGGGCGCTGATCGACTTGTTGCTGCATGAACTGGCGCGCAGTGCTCACCTGCCGTTGCATATCCCGCTGCCGATGGATTCGCGGCTGCTCGGGTTGTGTCAGACGTTTCTCCGGCAACCGAACGCTCACCAATCGCCGCAACAATGGGCCGATCAGTTGCATATCAGTTTGCGTACGTTCAATCGCCTGTTCCGCCAACAAACCGGGCTGAGTTTCAGCCAATGGCGGCAGCGGGCTTGTGTGGTGCTGGCCTTGGCGCGGTTGGCGGTGGGCACGCCGGTGACGCGGATTGCCCTGGATTTTGGCTATGAAAGCCCGGCGGCGTTTTCGACCATGTTCCGTCGTGTGCTGGGGCAGGCACCGTCCGTTTGGCTGGAGGGAGCGAAATGACCACTAAAGCCAATCGCGCGCCTAGCGCGGAACCTGTGGGAGCGAGGCTTGCCCGCGAAGAATGCACCGCGGTTTTCAGGTATTACACGTCATCGTTCTTCGTGGGCAAGTCGGATCGCCGCACCGCTCGCGTCTACAGGTTCTGCACCAGGCGCATGATTGTCTTGACTGGCTTGTTCTGACAGCAACTCAAAACTCTGCTCCTTCACATCCTGGGAATCCAGGCCGATTTGCACCCGGAACTCGCCCGGTTCGGCGACGTATTCCAGTTGGGAGTTGAAGAATTTCAAGTCGTTCTCATTAATGCTGAAGTGGACTGCTTTCTCCTCGCCGGCCTTGAGCATGATTTTTTGAAAGTTTTTCAGTTCTTTGACCGGACGGGCGACGGAGGCAACGACATCGCGGATATACAGCTGAACCACCGTTTCGCCGTCACGCTGGCCGGTATTTTTCACCATGATGCTGGCGACGAGGATGTCGGTTTTATTCAGTGTGGTCGAAGACAGGGCCATGTCGGTCAGGCTGAAATCGGTATAGCTCAGCCCATAGCCGAAGGGGTAAAGCGGCCCATAGGATTGATCGAAATATTGCGACGTGTAGTTGCGAAGCGCGCCCGGCAGGTACGGACGGCCGGTGTTCAGGTGGCTGTAGTAATTGGGGATTTGCCCCACGGAGCGCGGAAAGGTGATGGGTAATTTGCCGGACGGGTTGTAGTCACCGAACAATACATCGGCAACGGCATTGCCTCCCTCGGAGCCGCTGTACCAGGTTTCCAGGATCGCATCGGCCTGTTTCTGCTCCTTGCCGATGGACAGCGGTCGACCGTTCATCAATACCAGTACTAGCGGCTTGCCGGTGGCTTTCAGGGCGGTGATCAATTCACTCTGGCGCCCAGGCAGATCGAGGCTGGTTCGACTGGCCGCTTCATGGGACATGCTGCGGGGCTCGCCCACCACGGCAATCACAACATCGGCTTGCTGTGCAGCTTTGACGGCTTCGTCAATCATTTCTGCTACCGGACGAGGGTCGTTGGCGATTTCGGACACGCCCTGGTATTCCAGGTATTTAACAACCTCCTGATCCTCCTCGAGATTGGCGCCTCGGGCATAGATCAGCGAGCCTTGGTTCATCGCGCTTTTCAGCCCGTCGTAGATCGTCACCGATTGCGCGGGCACACCGCTTGCAGACCAGCTGCCCATGATGTCGACGGCACTTTTTGCCAAGGGGCCGATGAGCGCAATCGTGCCTTGTTTTTTCAGCGGCAAGAGCCCGTTTTCATTCTTCAGCAGCACCAGTGTCTTGCGTGCCACTTCACGGGCCTGTGCCCTGTGCAGACGGTTTTCGGCGTTGTTATCAGCAGCGCTTTCACTGGCAGCGCCGAGGCGCCGGTAAGGGTCTTCGAACAGCCCCATGTCGTACTTGGCACCCAGCACCTCGCGTACCGCGTTATCAATCTCGCTCTGGGAAACAACGCCAGACTCAAGCAGCCCCGGTAGCTCCGGACCATAGGAGGAGTCGTTCATACTCATATCAATGCCGGCCCTGATGGCAAGCCTGGCCGCGTCGCGAGGATTCCTCGCAACACCGTGCTGAACCAGATCGGTTACCCCGTTATGGTCGCTGATGACCAGTCCCTTGAAACCCCACGCTTTGCGAAGCAGGTCTTGCATCAACCATTTATTGGCCGCCGCCGGCACACCATTTATCGAGTTAAGCGCCGCCATGACGGCTCCCGCGCCACCTTCGATCGCCGAACGATAAGGTGGCAGGTAATCCTGGTACATCCTGGCCAGGCCCATGTCGACGCTGTTGTAGTCGCGCCCCCCCTCGACAGCCCCATACAACGCAAAGTGTTTGGCGCTGGACATGATGCTGTCGGGCGCGTTCAAGCTTTGGCCCTGGTAGGCCTGGACCATCACTCTGGCAATGCGCGAAACCAGATAGGTGTCTTCACCGAAGCCTTCGGATGTGCGCCCCCAGCGAGGATCACGGGCGACATCGATCATCGGTGCAAAGGTCATATCGATACCGTCCTCACTGGCTTCTATCGCCGCCGTTCGACCGCTCAACTCGATGGCGTCCATATCCCAACTGGAAGCCAAGGCCAGGCCGATGGGAAAAATGGTTCGATGACCGTGTATCACGTCCCAACCGAAAAACATCGGTATTTTCAGGCGGCTCTGTTGAGCCGCGTCCTGCATGGGGCGGTTTACGTTACGGCTCACAGAGCCATACGTCCCCCCGATGCGCCCGGCAGTAATCTCCTGGCGAATCCTTTCGGGAGTCATGTTTTCATCGATAGCAATCAGCCGCAGTTGACCGATTTTTTCGTCGAGGGTCATCTGATTGATGAGGTTGGTGACAAAGGTATCTTTGCTTGGCGATACCGTATCGGCCAGGACGGGCAGACTTGTAAAACCGATCAGGGTACACAGCAGACATAGTCTTTTCATGATTCCCTTCCCCGCATAACGCTGTGGCGAACTGCTTTTGAAACGCCACCTTTCCTGCATTGAAGATCAGAAGGCTGACGTTCAATCATTTGGAGCTTTCAGGAAACCGCCTAGAGACAGCGTAGTCGGTCCAACGCCCCTGCCTGAGTGAAAAAAGACAATCGATCAAAAAATGAGTTTGATCCGGGCGCAAAACAACTGTACAAAAACACAGTATATTTTTCGAATCGCCACGCTCGATCCCCGGAGAAAACCATGGCCTCTCTTGCAATGAAAATCACCCTGGAACGTATCGCCCTCTTCCAGTTCACCCCCGCCCACTGTGCCCAGGCCCGAGCGATGCTGGGTTGGAGTGTGGAAGAGTTGTCCGAGGAATCCGGGGTTTCCGTTGATGCCATCCAGCGTTTCGAAGCAGAGCGTGAGGTGCTGGATGTCACCCGGCTGGCGTTGGCGTATCGGTTTGAATCGCAAGGCCTGGTGTTCTTCCCGGGGTTTGCACCGGGCCTAGGGATGAATGTGAAAGGGTCCACACCGAATCCGGTGGGGCGGGCAGATTATGCGATGGTTGAGTGAGGTTTCAGCAGATGCGGGCCAAAGCCGAACACGTTATGAAAATAGGCATGCTCCTCGAAACCGGTCGGCTGAGTAAGGCTGAGGCTGCCCATAGGCTTGGATTGTCTGAGGAGGAACTGAACGAAATACTCCGTGGAGAATTTTGCGATCTGACCGTGGCAAAAATCTCGGAATATACAAAGTCGTTACTGGACGAACACAGCTGAAAAGTCCGGGGCGCTTGCACGGCAAGCGCCCCGGCAGCACGACATCAAGCGTTCTGCACTGTTGCCTGATCGCTTACACCTTCCACCCCCAACCACCACGCGCCACCACGCTGCGGATACATCACGTTGAACGCCTCGCCCATTTGCGGCGTGGTGATCGATACGTTCCGTTCCCAGGCCAACGCCAGAATACGGTCGAAAGGTTCGTACCAGGCGTGCATCGACAGGTCGAAGGTGCCGTTGTGGATCGGCAGCAACCAGCGCCCTTTAAGGTCGATGTGCGCTTGCAGGGTTTGCTCGGGCTGCATGTGCACGTGAGGCCACTCGACGTTGTAGGCGCCGGTTTCCATGAGCGTCAGGTCGAACGGGCCGTACTGCTCGCCGATGCGTTTGAAGCCGTCGAAGTAGCCACTGTCGCCACTGAAGAAGATCCGCGTGTCGCCGTCGATCATCACCCACGACGCCCACAGGGTGCTGTTGCCGTCGAACAGGCCGCGACCGGAAAAGTGCTGCGAGGGTGTGGCGACGAATTGAAGGCCATCGACCTCGGTGCCCTGCCACCAATCCAGTTGCCGCACTTTGCTGGCGTCGATGCCCCACTTGATCAGGGTGTCGCCCACGCCCAGGGGCGTGAGGAAGTAGCGGGTCTTGTCCGCCAGTTTGAGCACGGCCTGATGATCAAGGTGGTCGTAGTGATCGTGGGACAGGATCACCGCTTCAATCGGCGGCAGATCTTCGAGGCTGATCGGCGGCTGGTGGAAACGTTTGGGGCCGGCCCATTGCACGGGCGAGGCGCGTTCGGCGAAGACCGGGTCGGTGATCCAGAATTTGTCCCGCAGCTTGAGCAAAACCGTGGAATGGCCCAGGCGATAGACGCTGTGGTTGGGCGCGGCGATCAACGCCGCCTGGGTCAGGGTTTGCACCGGAACGGGGGCCGACGGCCGGGTGTCGTGCGGTTTGTTGAAGATGAAGTTCCACAGGATGCGCAAGGTTTTGCGAAAGCCTTCGCGCTGCACCGGCACATGGTTTCGGTACTGCCCTTGAGCCTGTCGGGACGCTTCAGGCGTTGAGGTGTTGTTCGCTGGGGAAGTTGAAGTGGCCATGACTGAATGACTCCAGAAAAACCGCACAATTGACGATTTTCCGCTTGGGACGATAAATGGCCAAGGCACGCACGCATCAGCCGAGATTCTATTTCTCACCCTGCAGGATTAACACAACATTACACTGCACAGTGTAGTTTCTAGGTTGCATCAAAGCCGATCACAAGTAAACTACCGAGTGTAATTCTCCACTTCTTCCTGCCGAAGCGTACTTATGACAGCTCCACAGCGGCTCACCGACCGAAAACGCGAAGCCATTATCCAGGCAGCGATTGCCGAATTCCGTACCAACGGTTTCGACATCACCAGCATGGACAAGATCGCCGCCACCGCCGGCGTGTCGAAGCGCACGGTGTACAACCACTTCCCGAGCAAGGAAGAGTTGTTCGCCGAAATCCTCAATCAATTATGGACCAGGGTGACAGCCGAGCAGGAAACGGCCTACCGCCATGACCTGCCCCTGCGCGATCAGCTGCGCCTGATGTTGCAGGCGAAACTGCAGATGCTGGCCGATGACAATTTTCTCGATCTGGCGCGGGTGGCAATCGCCGCCGCCATCCACTCTCCCGAGCGTGCACAGAACATGGTCGCCCGAATGGGTGAGCGCGAAGAAAGCCTGACCGTGTGGATTCGCGCCGCCCAGGCCGATGGCCGATTGAAACAGGTCGCGCCTGAGTTTGCCGCGCAACAGGTCCAAGGATTACTCAAGGCCTTTGCATTCTGGCCGCAGATTTCCATGGGCCAATCGGGCCTGTCGCCTGAAATGCAGCGCACAGTGGTGGAGTCGGCGCTGGACATGTTCCTGGCGTGTTATGAGTGCTGAATCAAGCTGCAAAAAATGACAATGTCCGCCGCTTTATCGCTGATCGGTCGCTCTGAATAAGAACCCCGTAATGTGTTTCTGAATGAGACTGACGCTGGAGCTATAGTGAGCCTCAGTCCCAGCACACCATTCAGAGAGCATCATGAGCACTCCGACCAGCGAAATCGAAACCGAAGCCACCGCCCCCGTCGATCATCTGCGCTTCCATCGCCCTCACGCTCATCTGGCACCTACTTTTGGTACCGACCGTTTTGCCCTGCGCGCCGAGGCTTTTGCGCGGTTCTTCGGCACGCCGACCTTCCTTGGCGCCCAGACCCTGATTGTGCTGGTCTGGATTTGCCTGAACCTGTCCGGCGTAACCCAATTCGATGTGTACCCGTTCATCCTGCTCAACCTGGCGTTCAGCTTGCAAGCGGCCTACGCCGCGCCGCTGATTCTGCTGGCCCAGACGCGTCAGGCGGCGCGGGACAAAGCCCAGTCAGATGCCGATGCGCGCCATCGCGAAGACTTGGCCGTCGCCAACAGCGAACGTCAGGCCCAGGCCGCACGGAACACTGCGCAACTGAAGGAGTTGCTGGAGCAAAACACCCGGCTCACCGAAATCACCAAGACCCTGACCGAACGCATCGAAAGCCTGACGTCGGAAATGCACCAACACTTCATCAGCAAGGAGCCACCGAAGGTTTGATCCGGAGCGCCCGCCCCAACTCGTCGAACAATGTGACCACTGAGCGCAACGCACGACAGTCCGGGCGGGTCAGCAGCCACAGCGCGGTGTCGTAACCGTGTAAGGGCTCGGTCAACGGTTGCAGTCCGTCACCGATGAGAAAGTCCGGCAACGCCGCGACGCCCAGCCCGGCCCGCACCAACTCGGTCACCGACAACATGCTGTTGCAGCGATAACCGGGTGTAACGCCGGGCAACTGCTGACGCCGCCACGCAACGGTGGGGTGATCGGGCAGGAAGTCGTCCGGGGCAATCCAGGTTAATGAGGCCAGGTCGTGGGAATCGACCGATTGCAGATAGGCCGCGCTAGCACAGACCCGGTAGGAAATGTCCGCCAGACGCCGGCCAACCAGATGTTCGGGAGGTGTGCGGGTCAGCCGCAAGGCGATGTCGGCGTCGCGGCGGCTGAGGTTGGCGAAGTCGTTGGAGGTACAGAGTTCAATGGTCAGCGCCGGGTAAGACGGCATGAACCGCGCCAGTGCCGGCAACAGCAGACTTTGCAGGACCGAATCGGTGCAGGTCAGGCGCACCGTGCCGCTGATGATTTCACCGCCCTGCTCCACACCAATGCGCGCCGCCTCCAGCGCTTGTTCGGCGCGTTCAGCCTGCTCGGCCAGGGTCTGCGCCAGCGTTGTCGGCAGGTAACCGGCGCGGCTTTTTTCGAACAGTTGCTGGCCTAGCGCGGCCTCCAGGCGGCGGACCGCGCGAAACACTGTCGAAACGTCGACCTTCAACAACGCCGAAGCCCGGGCCAGAGAGCCGCCGCGCACCAGTGCGAGGATCAGGGACAGGTCGGGGTAGTCCAGCCGATAGTGCATCGATGCATTGATCACTTGGGATAACGCCAATATTGATTGCGTGAACGCCAATCTATAGTCGGTGCCAGAAATCAACAAGCGTCGAGATCACTCATGGAAACCCACGCCCTTCGCATCGCCCTGATCGGCGATTACGACCCACAGGTCACCGCCCATCAAGCCATCCCCGTCGCCCTCGGCATGGCCGCCGAACACACAGGCAACAACCTACAGTTTCAATGGCTGGCCACCGACCACATCACCGCCGATACGCCGCTGGATGACTTCGATGGTTTCTGGTGCGTGCCCGCCAGCCCTTATCGCGATATGGATGGCGCGTTACGGGCGATCCGCTTTGCCCGGGAACTACAACGGCCGTTCCTCGGCACGTGCGGCGGTTTTCAGCACGCGGTACTGGAATTCGCCCGCAACGTATTGGGCTGGGAAGATGCCGAACACGGCGAGACATCGCCCAACGCGACGCGGGCGTTACTCACGCCGCTGACCTGTGTGCTGGTGGAAGCCGTCGACAGCATTCATTTGGTTGAAGGCTCGTTAATCGCCAAGGCATACGAAAATGCTGAGATTCGTGAAGGCTACCGTTGCCGTTACGGTGTAAATCCCGAGTTTGAACGACAGCTACTGACGCGACAGTTGCACGCAGTTGGCCACGATTCGGCGGGGGGTCTGCGGGCAGTTGAGCTAAAGGGCCATCCGTTCTTTGTCGCAACGCTGTTCCAGCCGGAACGCGCCGCGCTCAAAGGCCTTCTGCCGCCGTTGGTCAAGGCATTGATCGAGGCCTGTGCGAGGCAAAAATCATGATCGCCCAGACGCCTGCAGCACCATACTACGCAGTGATTTTCACCTCGCTGCGTACCGAAGGCGATCACGGTTATGAACAGGCTGCCGAACGCATGGTGGAACTGGCCCGTGAGCAACCCGGCTTCCTGGGTGTGGAATCAGTCCGGGGCGCGGATGGGCTCGGGGTTACGGTGTCCTACTGGGCCAGCGAAGCAGCGATCCTGGCCTGGAAGCATCATCCCGAGCACAGCGCGATTCGTGAGCTCGGGCGATCGACCTGGTATTCGGCGTGTCATACGCGGGTGTGCAAGGTTGAGCGGGCCTATGCGTTCAATCAGTAAATACCGCGCACCAGACTCCTCACCGCCATAATCTGCGGCACGTCCTGTCGATTCATATACACCCGCAACGGCTCGGTGATGTTGATCCGGTCGTCGATGTTCTGGTCCAGCAGCAACTGGATCAGTTCGCGCTTGAGCGTCATGGTCTGCTCGGGGCCGGGCGCCCAGACGAACTCACTGGTAGGGATGATGCCGTCGTCGGCCACGTCCATGCCGAAGGCGTCTTCGCTGAAGCGCACGATGTAGCGGCCGGTCTTGCGATTGAGGCCGACGAAGCCTTTGAGTTGGTCGGCGGCCTGGCAAATGAGCTGGGAAGTGATGCGCATGGTAAACCTCACAAAAGGTCGTAAAGGACCGGTGATCAATGGTTTACACGCAGGGCAAGCGAACGGGGTTTCCCTCTGCCGGGGAAACGCCTCGGCCAAGATTACTGCAAAGAACCGCACAAAAGCGCTGAAAAAAACTCCTTTAAACACGTTTATGTCGGTATGGCGATAGCGCAAGCAGCGCTCAGTTGTTAAAAGATACGTCTTTGAAAACCTACCGCAAAAGGACTTCGACCATGCCTGTCACCTTCACCAAGAGCGCCCTGCTGCTGAGCCTGATGCTCGGCCTCGGCCAAGCACAGGCCGCCAGCGAGCCAAGCCCCAGCGCACTGGCGACTCGCCTGGGCATTCCACATCCGGCGGTGATCGCCCACCGTGGCGCATCTTTCGATGCACCGGAATCCACCGCCGCGGCCTACAAACTGGCTCGCGACCTGGGTGCCGACTACCTGGAAATGGACCTGCAACGCAGCAAGGATGGCGTGCTGTTCGCCCTGCACGACAACAACCTGCAACGCACCACCGACGTCGCCACCAAGTTCCCTGAACGCAAGGACAGCCCGGCCAACGAGTTCACCATCGCCGAACTGAAAACCCTGGATGCCGGCAGCTGGTTCAACAAGGCGTACCCGGATCGCGCGCGTCCGGGCTACGCAGGCCTAAGGATCCTGACCCTGGACGAAATCATCGACATCGCCCAAGGCAATCCGCTGCATAAGCCTGGCCTGTACATCGAAACCAAAGAGCCGAAGCAGTTTCCCGGCATCGAGCGCGACCTCAAGGATAAATTGCAGGACCGTGGCTGGCTGAGCCCGACGGGTTCCAAACTGGCCAAAAGTAATCTGGCGGTCGGCCAGGGCAAAGGCAAAGTCGTGCTGCAAACCTTCGAGAAGAGCAGCCTCGAACTGCTCGAGAAGGAAATGCCGCAAGTGCCGAAAATCCTGCTGTTGTGGGTCGGTGAAGGCAGCATCGAGCCGAAATCCAAAGTGACGTTCGCCGAATCCGGTGACAAGGACAAAGCGACTTACTACGCCAAACAGGAACCGAAGGACAAAGCCGAATTCCAGCAATGGGTCGAGTACGCCAAGGCCCAGGGTGCTATCGGCACCGGGCCTTCTGCCGCGCTGACCAAGGGCGGTGATCAGAGCTATTCGGACCTGGTGAAACCGTGGATGAACCAGTACACCCACGATCAGGGCCTGCTGGTGCACGTCTACACCATCGACGATGCCGTGGATTATCAGAAAGTGACGGATGCCGGTGTCGACGGTATCTTCACCAACCGCGCCAGCGAACTGCTGAAGTTCTATAAGCGCCCGGCGGCGGCAAGTGTTGCGCAGTTGTTGCAGAACAACGGGTACTGAGTGACACAAAACACCGAGTGGACTGGCCGCCTGTGGTTAGGGCGTGACTATGGCCTGATCCACGCAGAGCTGGGGCGCACCGCGCCCCATGCCCATTACGCCCATCAAGTGATCCTGGCCCCTGATCGACCGGTCACCGTCAGTCTCGACGGCGTGAACCAGACGGCCCATCGCCTGTTCATCCCCTCTCAAATCCGCCACTGCATTGTCGATTCACCGGATGCGGTGTTCACGGTCTATGCCGAGCCATTGATGTTCGACGCTCAGGCGCTGCACAACGTCGTGTTCGAAGCCGCACTGTCCCTGGAAAGCCTCGACCACGCCGTTCGCCATTGCCCGCGCCGATCCCTTGGCGATCCTCGGATCGAGCGCGCCTTGTCTGCCCTCGACAGATGGCTGACAACCAAGGTGCCAGGTAGCGCATTGGCCGCAGAGGCGCACCTGTCCTTGAGTCAATTGCAACGGCTGTTCGCCAGCCAGCTAGGCCTGCCCGTGCGCAAGTTGGTGCTGTGGCGGCGGCTGCGACTGGCGATGGTGCTGATTCTGGCCGGCAGCCCCGTGACCGAAGCGGCGCACGAGGCCGGGTTTGCCGATTCTGCGCACTTCTCCCGGAGTCTGAAAAAGCTCTTCGGCGTGACTGCTCGCCAAGCGTTGCACCACATCGATCTGCGTCTACTGGCTTGATTCAACGCCGCAACGGCTCAGGCACCGCGGGTTCTTTGCTCAACGACTCCGGCCCGAACGGGTCCAGCAGTTGCGCCATGTAGTCCCGAGGGAAGTCTGGACGGCTGCCGATGCCCAGGTCGCCCTGACGGATTTCATAATCCTTTGTGTAAAACCCGGTTCCCAGCAGCCAGTCCCACTGATTGAAGAACAAGGCGAAATTCACGTCGCCGGCCCGTCCATACTTCATGTGATGAAAGCGATGCACCGGCGCCCAGGCGAACACCCAGCGCAAGAGCCCCAGCTGCATATCGACATTGGAATGTTGCAGCAGTAACTGGATGGCGATGGCGAATGCCAGCAGCGCCGCTACGTCTGACGGGATGCCCAGCATCAGCAACGGCAACAGCCCCGTCGAGGCTTCCAGCAACTGATGCAGCGGATGTTTCATCAAGCCATTGAAGCTGTACAGCCGTTGAACGCTGTGATGCACCGCATGCAGCCGCCACAACCATTGCACCCGGTGGCTGGCGTAGTGCATCAGGCTAATGCCGACGTCGGCAATGAACATCGCCAGCGCCAGTTGCAGCCACAGCGGCCAACCCTTGGCCATGCTCCGTCGAACGACAACAGCGCCACCAGGCCCGGTAATGCCAGCAGACCCACGGCATTCAACGCCTCGTTGACCAGCGCATGCAGAATGTCTCGCCGGCGATCACCGGCCGAAAGGTTCCAGCAGGCTTCATAGGGCAATGCCCATTCGGCGGCGAACGCCACCGCCAACGCCGCGAGAAACAGCGGCAACAGCCACAGCGTCGACTCCCCCGCCAGCCACAATCCTGCCCCGATGAATCCGCCCCAGAACAGCGGCGCGTACAACCCGGCAACGATGAGTTTCATGTTCACCTCCATTGATCGAGGGTTCAGCATGAAAGCTGGCGCCGGCAGGCAATTGAACAAACGACGCAATCGAAGGTGGCGTTTTAAGGGTGAGTTAAGTTGCGGCGATTAATCTGAACTCACTTAAACAGCTCACCCGCTTAAACAAATACCCCAAGGAATGAACCGATGAAAACCTTAACTGCCCTGTTCACCGCTGCCGCCCTGACCCTCACCGCTGGCCTGGCCCAGGCGGATGTTCGCCCGGACTTGATCCCGGGTCTGCTCAAGGATGGCACCATTCTGGACATGCAAAAACTCAATCGGGCCGCCCTCGCTGAACACCCAGGCAGCACCGCCGCCAACATCACCGATACCGAACTCGAGCACACAGCCACGGGTGCCTACGTCTACCAGGTGGAAATCCGCGATGAAAAAGGTGTCGAGTGGGATGTGGATGTCGATGCCAAAACCGGCAAGGTCCTGAGCAACAAACAAGACAAGTGATTCCACTGCAAAAAGCCGCACGATCTTCGGGTCGTGCGGCTTTTTTGCGTTCGGCGTAAGGCAAATCGCTGAAGTGATGAACGAAGTCGCGCCCTTTTACGCAAGCCCGCTAGAATCCCTCAACACCACTCAGCATGTTGAAGCAGAGAACCAGGGATATGGGGCAAACAGCGGCAGCAGACATCGCCACGATCAGCCGGATCAGCGCGGTGCCGGTGGTTCTTCAGGTGATAGGTGAGTTGACCGGTTTGCGGTTCGCGGCGGTGGCCCGCGTCATCGACAACACCTGGATCGCCTGCGCGGTGCTCGATCGACTGGATTTCGGCGTGCAAGTGGGCGATGAACTGCAGCTGGTCTCCACGCTGAGCGACGAAATTCGCCGGGGCCAGCAGTCAGTGGTCATCGACAAGGTCAGTGAAGACCCGCTCTGCCGCGATCATCCCTTCGAAAGTTACATTGCCGTGCCGGTATTTCGCACCGACGGGCGCTTCTTCGGCACCCTCTGCGCCCTCGATCCTGATCCTGCGCCGCTCAAGTCCAGCACGATCCAGAGCACCATGGAATCGTTCGCCCGGATGCTGGCGCTGCAAATCGAAGCCGACGAAAACCTGCAACGGACCGAAGCGGCGCCGATCAAGGAACGTAAAACCACCGAACTGCGCGAACAGTTCATCGCCGTGCTCGGTCATGATCTGCGTAACCCCTTGTTCGCCATCAGCGCCGGTGCCGAAATGCTCCTGCGCAAACTCAAAGACCCGGCGAATGAGCAACGGGCGCGGCATATCCTCACCAGCGCCCGGCGTGCGACCAAACTGGTCGACGATGTGCTGGACTTTGCGCGGGGGTCACTGGGTCGCGGCATCCCGGTGAGTATCGAACCATGCCCGGACTTGGGGGATGTGCTGCGGCATGTGATTGCCGAGATCCAGAGCATTCACCCCAAGCGCATCATTCAGTCGTCGATTGGCGACCTGAGCGACATTCACTGCGATCGCGAACGGGTCGCGCAGTTGCTGTCCAACCTGCTAGCCAACGCCGTTGTCCACGGAGCCCCCGATGGCCCGGTCGAGGTCAGTGCGCAGGTCAAGAAAGGGCACTTCTTATTGAGCGTGAAAAACCACGGGCTGATTGCCGAGGATGCGCTGCCGCATCTGTTCCAGCCCTACTCGCGACCGACCGGCGGAACACCGCAGGCCGGCCTCGGGCTGGGGTTGTACATTGCCAATCAGATTGCGCAGGCCCATGGCGGCAAACTGGAGGTGGAATCGACCGAGCCGCAGGGCACGACGTTTACCTTCAGCCTGCCCCCCAAGACTTAAGCGGTGGTACTGACCACCGAACCCGACGTACTGCCACCCTCATCCTGCAACGCCTGCAACAACGCCGCCGTCACCGTCTGCATCGAAGCCGAGGTGGCCGCAATCTGCGACTGAGCTGCCGCGACCTCCGCTGCCTTGGCTTCGGTGCTTTCCTGCTTGGCTTGGGCCGCTTGCAGTTGCTGCTGTTGTTCCTGCAATTGCTTTTGCAGTTCGGCGAGCTGCTTGCGCAGTTCCTTCACCGTATCGGATTCGCTGTTGCTGGAGCTGCTTTCGCTCGACGCGGCTGCACCGCCGGCGGCAACCTTGGTGGTGTCGCTGGATGCTTCGGTAGTGGCCGCGACGGTAGTGTCTTCGGTGCTGTCGCTGATCGAGACCTGGCTTGATGAGATCGACAGGGTCTGGTTGATCGAAACGGAGCTGATGCTAACCATGGGAGTTATCCAATATGCAGTTTGGGTAACTTCCGTCATCGTCAGGCGCGACACGTACTTGAGAGCGACTGTGTACCGACTCGGTAACCGAATCGGTACACAGTCCATTTCACTAGGCGCTCAACCGGGCCGTCACTTCATTCAACTGCCCCGACAACCCGTGCAGGTTGTGGCTGGCCGCTTCGGTGCGCTGCACGTTGTCCAGGTTGGTGCTGGCGATGCTGGTGATTTCGGTGAGGTTGCGCGAGATGTCTTCGGCCACCGAGGTCTGCTCCTCGGCGGCGGTGGCGATCTGGCGGTTCATGTCGCGAATGGCTTCCACGGCAAGGGTGATCCGCTCGAGCATGGCGCCGGCCTGGGTGACTTGCTCGACGCTTTGCTCGCTGCGCGACTGGCCGCTTTCGATGGCCTGGGCCGCATCCACCGCACCGGTTTGCACGGTTTGAATGATCTGGTTGATCTCGATGATCGACGCCGCCGTGCGCTGGGCCAGGCTGCGCACTTCATCGGCGACCACCGCAAAACCGCGCCCCGCTTCACCGGCACGGGCCGCTTCGATCGCTGCGTTGAGCGCCAGCAGGTTGGTTTGTTCGGCGATGCCGCGAATCACTTCCAACACTTTTCCGATGCGCCCGCTGTCTTCTTCCAGACGACGGATGACCGTGGCGGTGTTGGCGATTTCGCCACGCATTTGGGTGATGGTGTGAATAGTGCCCTGCATGACCTTCTCGCCCTGCTGGGCGGACTGATCGGCATCGTCGGCCGCACGTGCCGCTTCGGCTGCGTGGCGCGCGACTTCTTGCGCGGTGGCGGACATCTCGTTCATCGCCGTGGCCACCTGATCGGTGCGGTTGAACTGCTCGTTGGTGCCACTGGCCATGAGGCCGGCAATCGAGTTCAGCTCACCGCTGGCGCTGTCCAGATCGGACGCACTGCGCTGCAAACGGTTGAAGGTTTCGGCGAGGAAATCGCGCAAGGTGTTGGCGGCCCTGGCTAGATTGCCCAACTCATCCTGACGGGTGCTGGCTACACGTTCAGCGAACCGGCCCTGGCTGAGTTGCGCCACGTAGTCGATCAGTTTGCGGATCGGCTCCACCAGGTTGCGGTTGACCAGCCACAGACTTAACAGGCCAATCAGCACACCCGACAGCAGCATCACCACGATCCCCAGCAACACGGTGCGGTCGGCGCTGGCGCTGATCAACTTCGATTGCTCGCTGCCCTGTTTGCGCAGCTCGCTGACCAGCTCATTCATCTGCTCGCTGGCAGCACGGTCCATGCCCTTGACCGCGCTGTCACCGGCCGTTGGGTCGGCACCCGCCGCCACGTAGGCATCACGCCCCTTCTGATAGGCCGCCCCCAGGAGACGATGCTCTTCACGCAGACGTTCGATGCGGGTCTTGAGTTGCGGCTCGATACCCTTCTGCCCGGCCAGCTCGCCCAGAATGCCCTGCACGTTGCGCTGGCCGTCCTCGAATTGCTTCCAGTATTTATCCAGGTCCGCGGGTTGCTTGCCGCGCAGCAGGACGTTTTTCCACTCCTGAACCTGCACCTTGAATTGCAGGTTGGCTTCATCGATCAATTGCGAGGTGCGCAACGGGCCTTCGATCAGATTCGCGTAGCTCTGAACACCGTTGGACAGAAAGTGAAAGCTGGCCAAAGCGATCAGCAACATCGCCAACAGGCTGCCGCTCAACAGGGCGAGAATTTGTGCTCGAAGGGACTTTTGCAAAGACATCGGGAAGTACTCGAAACAGGAATGAGGCACGCTGATGAAGGCGTGAAAAGTATCCGGACATCCCTGTCTGCCATATTGGCCCTTGGCCGAAGGCGCGCAAACGTAACTCAAGCGTGATCGGCGTTCCAGAGCAGTTCTTGAGGAGAATCCGACCATCGGTATCGCAATCGTTTGCGTACACCTCGCCGTCACAAAACCGTCATGAGCGCTTGCAATGATGGGGCTCAAGTGAACCTGTGAAACCCGCGACAGGCGCCTCCTCGCAGCGAGACTTCATGAACCACAGCATTGACCAACGCCATCGCGATTCCGACCTGTTCGGCCTGCTTTACGGTTTCAGTTTTCGCCCCGGCGAGCGCGGTCGAGAGATCGATTCGGCCAAGGCACTGCACTGCCTGCAACAACCGGACGACAGTGATGAGTTTCTCTGGCTGCACCTGAACCTGGCCCATGCGGCGTGCGAGCGCTGGATGAAAAGCCACCTGGAATTGCCCGACGAGTTTTTCGAAGCCTTGCATGAAGGGTCCCGTTCAACGCGCATCGAGCATGTCGATTCGGCGTTGCTGGCGGTGGTCAACGACGTGGTGTTCAACCTCAGCAGCATGGTTTCCTCGGATGTCTCAACGCTGTGGGTCTGTGCCCGCAGTCGACTGATCATCAGCGCGCGCCTGCAACCGCTGCACTCGGTGGACAAGCTGCGCTCTTCGGTGAAGGCCGGTGAATGCTTTCGCTCACCGCTGGAATTGCTGGTGCATTTGCTGCGCGATCAGGGCGAAGTGCTGACGCAGATCGTGCGCAAGACCAGCCTCAGTGTCGATCAGATCGAAGATGAATTGCTGTCGTCACGCCTGTCCACCAACCGCGCCGAACTGGGCGCCAACCGCCGGGTGCTGGTGCGTCTGCAACGGTTGCTGGCGCTGGAGCCGGGCTCGTTGCTGCGCCTGCTCAATCGCCCGCCGCAATGGTTGCAGAAGGAGGACGTCAAGGAGCTGCGCAAATCCACCGAGGAGTTTGCGCTGATCATCAACGACCTCACCGCCCTCGGTGAGCGGATCAAGCTATTGCAGGAAGAAATCGCCGCCAACCTCAACGAACAAAGCAACCGCACGCTGTTCACCCTGACCGTGGTCACGGTGCTGGCGCTGCCGATCAACATCATTGCCGGTTTCTTCGGCATGAACGTCGGCGGGGTGCCGCTTGCCGGTGACCCGGAGGGGTTCTGGATTCTGGTGGCGCTGGTTGCGACGTTTACCCTGATTGCCGGACGCTGGGCGTTTCGCAAGCGGCGCGATTATTGAATCCTTCGACCCCACCGATACCTTGTGGCGAGGGAGCTTGCTCCCGCTGGGTTGCGAAGCGACCCCAAATCCTGCAACCCGATTTCTTCAGATAAAACGAGGTTACCTATTTGACGACTGCTTCGCAGCCGAACGGGAGCAAGCTCCCTCGCCACAGGTGTTTGCCTGCCTTAGCATCTGGCATCACAAAAAAACCAAACACTGACCCAGCGCAGCCTCACTGTAATATTTAGCAACGATCATGGCCGATACTCCTTCTCT
Source organism: Pseudomonas sp. GW822-FHT02G04 (assembly GCF_058802085.1). Classification (NCBI taxonomy): domain Bacteria; kingdom Pseudomonadati; phylum Pseudomonadota; class Gammaproteobacteria; order Pseudomonadales; family Pseudomonadaceae; genus Pseudomonas; species Pseudomonas sp. GW822-FHT02G04. The sequence goes on along the minus strand of NZ_JBXANU010000031.1, from coordinate 50,721 downwards.
GCTCAGGATTATCCGGCATGACGCCTTCCTTCACCGCCGCCTCCCAGGCGCCCGCCAGCAGCGCCAGGCCGCAGCTCGATAAAAAGCCCAGCCTGCTCACCTTCGTGATGTTCTTTGCTGTGCTGGGCAGCGGGTTGCTGTTCACCGCCTACAGCCTGATGCACGACATGAGCGAACTCGGCACGGTGGTCACCACCTGGACGCCGTTTCTGCTGTTGGGCGTGGCACTGCTGATTGCCCTGGGCTTTGAGTTCGTCAACGGTTTTCACGACACCGCCAACGCCGTGGCGACGGTGATTTACACCCACTCCTTGCCGCCGAATTTTGCAGTGGCCTGGTCCGGGTTCTTCAACTTTCTGGGGGTGTTGCTGTCGAGCGGCGCGGTGGCGTTCGGCATCATCGCCCTGTTGCCGGTGGAGCTGATTCTGCAGGTCGGATCCTCCGCCGGTTTCGCGATGATCTTCGCCCTGTTGATCGCCGCCATCCTGTGGAACCTCGGCACCTGGTGGCTGGGTTTGCCGGCCTCTTCGTCGCACACCCTGATCGGTTCGATCATCGGCGTCGGCGTGGCCAATGCCTTGATGCATGGCCGCGACGGCACCAGTGGCGTGGATTGGGCCCAGGCGACCAAGGTCGGTTACGCGTTGCTGCTGTCGCCGCTGATCGGCTTCGCGTTTGCCGCGTTGTTGCTGCTGGCGTTGCGCGCCTTCGTCAAAAATCGTGCGCTGTACAAGGCGCCGAAGGGCGACACCCCGCCACCGTGGTGGATTCGTGGGATGTTGATTCTGACCTGCACCGGCGTGTCCTTCGCCCACGGCTCCAACGACGGCCAGAAAGGCATGGGCCTGATCATGCTGATTCTGGTGGGCACGCTGCCGATGGCGTATGCGCTGAACCGCACCATGCCGGCTGATCAGGCCTTGCAGTTCGCCGCCGTGGCCGAAGTCACCCAGCAAGCGCTGGTCAAAAGCGCGCCACTGCCAGCGCCGGCTGATCCGCGCCCGGTGCTGTCCGATTACGTGCGCAGCAAGCAAGCCACGCCGCAACTGGTCCCTGCCCTCGCCGCCCTCACTGGCAGCATCGGCGCACAGGTGAAGGGTTACGGCTCGCTGTCGAAAGTCCCGGCCGAAGCGATGGGCAACGTGCGCAACGATATGTACCTGACCAGCGAAACCATTCGCCTGATGGACAAAAACAAGGTCGGCAATTTCGACGCCGACACCACCGGCAAACTGCAGCTGTTCAAGCAACAGATCGACAACGCCACGCGGTTCATTCCGCTGTGGGTGAAGATCGCGGTGGCCATCGCCTTGGGGCTGGGCACCATGGTCGGCTGGAAACGCATCGTGGTGACGGTCGGTGAGAAAATCGGCAAGACCCACCTGACCTACGCTCAGGGCGCCTCAGCCGAAACCGTAGCGATGCTGACCATCGGCGCTGCTGACATGTTCGGCCTGCCGGTGTCGACCACTCACGTGTTGTCTTCGGGGGTGGCCGGGACCATGGTCGCCAACGGTGGCGGCTTGCAGATGAAGACCATCCGCAACCTGCTGATGGCCTGGGTGCTGACCTTGCCGGCGGCGATTATTTTGTCGGGCAGTTTGTACTGGTTGTTCACCAAGCTGTTCTAGTCGGCGTAATAAAGATTCCCTGTGGCGAGGGAGCTTGCTCCCGCTGGGTTGCGAAGCGACCCAAAAACCTGCCATCGCAATGCTTCAGATAGAACACGGTGACCGGATGACGACTGCTACGCAGCCGAACGGGAGCAAGCTCCCTCGCCACAAAGGAGCCCTCCCATTAGCGAACTGCACGAGCCATCATCAACCGCTCCCGCAGCACGTCGTAACCCCAGTGGTACACGTAGGTGTACGGCAGGAAAAACAGCAGCACGCCGATGTCCAGCAGAAACGCCTGCCACAGGCTGATCTTCAACCACCAGGCAATCAACGGCACGCCGAACGCGACCAGACCGCCTTCAAAAAACAACGCATGGACCACGCGGACCCAGGCGTTACGCACAACGGCGAAGCGCTTGAGCAAGCGGTCGAACAGCCCGTTGAAGACCACGTTCCAGGCCAGGGCAAGGGCGGCAATCGCCATGGTTGCCACGCCCATTTCCAGCATGGGCTTGTCCATGACCCAGGCCAGTAGCGGGGTACAGATCAATATCGCCAGCAGTTCGAAACCGATGGCCTGGAGAATTCGTTCAGTGATGGATTTGTTGGCGTTCATGACCAGACTCCCTGAGTGACTGTGGTTGCCATGATCTGCCATCACACCGATACTTCATAACCAATAACCATCGATCAAGGCGATAGTTCATGGCTTCCCACGAAGTGTTGCTGGCGTTTGTAGAAGCTGCGACTCAAGGCTCGTTTTCCGCCGCAGCGCGCAAGCTCGGGCGCAGTCAGTCGACCATCAGCGCCGCCGTGGCGAGCCTGGAAATCGACCTGAACCTTGTCCTCTTCGACCGCAGCAGCCGCAAGCCGAGCCTGACCCCGGCCGGGCACGTCATGCTGCAACGGGCCGAGGAGATTCTGGCCGCCACCAGCCGTCTGGAAATGACCGCCAGCCAACTGTCCCAAGGCGTCGAGCCAAAGCTGACCGTGGCGATTTCCGACACTTACCAGTCCGACCGTTTCGAAGCGGCGCTCAGTGCTTTCGAGCAGCGTTACCCGGACCTCGAACTTGAATGCCTGATCGCCGAATGCGATGACCTGGTGGCACTGGTGCAACGCGGCCGCGCGCATGTCGCCTTCGCCGAGATGCAGGACAGCTACCCGCCGGATCTGGTCAGTTCGACGGTGGACGAGCGCACGGAAATCGCCCTGTTCGTGTCCCACTCGCACCCGTTGGCGACGCTGAGCGCAATTGATCAGGACGTGCTGCAGCAGCACCGCGAACTGCGTCTGGCAACGATCGTCAATCCGTATGAAAGCCGCGCGAAGGGGCGCGTCTGGTCGGCACCGAGTTACCTGATGCTGCTGGAAATGGCCCAGGGCGGGTTCGGCTGGGCGCCGTTGCCACGATGGCTGGTGGGGCGGTTTGGGGCCGGTTCGTTGGTGGAACTGCAGGTGCGCGGCTGGCCGAAACCGGTGTATGTCGATGCGCTGTGGTCACGCCTGCACCCGCCGGGGCCGGCGGGGAGTTGGTTATTGAGCAAGATGCTGGAATGAAGGTCCGCAAGATCACATCATCCCAACTCGCGCAATCGTCCCTCGATAAACCGCCGCTCCGGCACCTGCTGCGTCAATTCCAGCGCCCGCTGATACGCCGCCCGCGCCTCTTCCACCCTGCCTAACTGCCGGCAAAACTCTGCCCGCGCCGAATGTGCCAAGTGGTAATCCTGCAACTCGCCCCGGGCCAGAATCCCTTCGATCAAGGTCAGCCCGGCCTGCGGGCCATCGCGCCTGGCCAGCGCCGCTGCGCGGTTCAGTTCGATCACCGGCGACGGCACCGCCCGCAGCAGCACGTCATACAGACCGACAATCTGCGGCCAGTCCGTCTCTGCCGCCGTGGGTGCTTCGGCATGCACCGCGGCAATCGCTGCTTGCAGGCAATAAGGCCCGAAGCGCCGCGTCGTCAGCGCCCGCTCAATCAAGGCGCAGCCTTCGGCCATCAACTCGGCGTTCCACAACGAGCGATCCTGTTCATCCAGCACAATCAGCTCGCCGCTCGCGGAGGTCCTGGCCGGGCGCCGGGACTCATGCAACAGCATCAGCGCCAGCAGCCCCATTACCTCCGGCTCAGGCAACAACTCCATCAACAACCGACCGAGGCGAATCGCTTCGCGCGTCAGGTCTTCACGGATCAGTTCGCTGCCGATGGACGCCGAATAACCTTCGTTGAACACCAGGTAAATCACCCGCAACACACTGTCGAGACGCTCGGGCAATTCCGCCAGGGTGGGCACTTGATAAGGGATTTTCGCGTCACGGATCTTGGCCTTCGCCCGCACGATGCGCTGGGCGATGGTGGCCGGCGCCGAGAGAAATGCCCGGGCGATTTCTTCCGTGGTCAGGTCGCAGACTTCGCGCAGGGTCAGCGGCACTTGAGCGTCCGCCGCCAGTGCCGGGTGACAACAGGTGAAGATCAGGCGCAGGCGATCGTCTTCCACGTCTTCGTCACTCCAGTCGGCCTGCTCCAGCGCCTCCAGTTGAGCGATCAACAACGGCCGGGACGCGTTAAAACGCGCGCGCCGGCGCAACACATCAATGGCCTTGAAACGACCGGTGGACACCAGCCAGGTGCGCGGATTGTCCGGCACGCCGTCGCGCTGCCAGCGCTCGACCGCGACGAAGAACGCCTCGTGCAGCGCCTCTTCGGCGAGGTCGAAATCGCCGAGCAAACGGATCAGGGTCGCCAGGATTCGCCGTGATTCGTCGCGGTAAACCTGCTCGACTTGCGCCCGTACCGATTCGCCCGGCATCAGTCCGGCATGCCTGGGGCCATTTTTCGCTGGACAGATTGCACACTCATAAAAGAACTCCTGTTGTGATTGTTATTCAGACATTCAACTGGCGAACGGGCCGCACCTCGACACAGCCAACCCGGGCCGCCGGGATGTTACCGGCGACCTGGAGGGCTTCATTGAGGTCCTTGGCATCGATCAGGTAGAAGCCGGCCAACTGCTCCTTGGTTTCAGCGAACGGGCCATCGGTGATCGACATTTTGCCGTTGCGCATGCGCACGGTGGTTGCGGTCTGCACCGACTCCAGCGCTTCGGCGGCGATCATCCGGCCGCTGCCCTGGACCGACTCGGCATAGGCCATGCACTCGGCGTCGTTGGGGCTTTCGGGCAGCGAGTGCAGCTCGTGCTCGTTGCTGTAGACCAGGCATAAATACTTCATGGGACTCTCCATTTCAGTCGGCTTTACCGTGACCGAACTGATCAACTATGGCTGTCGATTGGCGCTTTGGCGCTGCTTTCCGATAAACCGCCCGACCATCAGGGTTCCAGGTTGAACAGAGCCGCGCCGCTGGTCATGTCGAACGGAGCCGACCAGTGTTCGTGGACGATCTGCCAGAGCCCCGCTTCCTGCCGATAGCACGCGGTGACGCGCATCCAGCACGCCTGGGTTTCACCCTTTTCATTGGTGCCGCCACAATGCGCCAGCCAGTGAGCGAAAGCGATCTCCTGCGACGGCACAATGTCGATCTCGTGAAACTCGAAAATATGCGGGCCGGGGCACATCTCCAGGCATTCCTGCCAATGCGCACGGTAGGCCGTTTTGCCCTTGAATTGCAGGGCTTTGACGGCATCGAAAGAGACGATGTCGTCGGCGTACAGGGCCATGACTTTTTCCACGTCCTTGGCGATGACTGCCTGGCGGTAGTTCTCGATCAAGTTATGGATTTGTGTATGAGCATTCATGAGGGTTCTCCATGTTTTTTTGTTGAAGACGCCTTTAGTCGTCTGGCGAAAAGCCAAATCGACAACAGAAATAAAAATAATCCATGGAGGCAAACTCGCTAGAATCCAAGGCTCATTTCCGTTGGAAAAAGGACACTCCAGTGACTGCCCGACTCGTGCCTTACGAAAGCCTGAACGCCTTGCAGCGCCAACAGGTCGAGGCCATCGAAATCCACGCCGAACAAATCAGATTCTCCGGTGACATCCACGGTGCATTGCACACCTTGCTGTCCAAACCGGGCCCAGGCGTCAAAGGCTTTGCCCTGCTGGCCGAAGAGGTTCCGGTGGCCTTCCTGCTGCTCAAGCGCCCGCCGGTACTGCCGGCCTGGGCCGACGAACACAGCGCCACCCTGCACGCCCTGCAAGTCGATCACCGTGCCCAGGGCAAAGGTTATGGCAAAGCCTGCCTGCAAGCCCTGCCCGAGGTTGCGCGCCAGGCCTGGCCAGAGATCAAGGGGCTGGAGTTGTCGGTGGATGCCGACAATGAGTCGGCCATCGCGCTGTATGCCAAGTATGGTTTTGTCGACAGCGGCGAAGCGTACAAGGGCCGGATCGGTTACGAACGACGGATGGGACTGGTTTTCTGATTCATGGAGGGATGAACGAATGTTGAATTCAATCGAAGCGCTGGAAGCGATCTACGGCCTGCCCCATGAGCGCGCGGTGCGCAAGCAGATCCCGTTTTTGAACGAGGACTATCAGGCGATGGTCCGCGCCTCGCCGCTGGTGATTATCAGCTCGGTCGGCCCCGACGGCATGGACGGCTCGCCGCGCGGCGATATGCCGGGTTTCGTGCGGATCATCGATGAGCGCACCCTGGCGATCCCGGATCGCCCGGGCAACAACCGCATCGACACGTTGCGCAATGTCGTGCTCGACTCGCGGGTATCGCTGCTGTTCATCATTCCGGGGATCGGCGAGACGTTGCGGGTCAACGGCACGGCGCAGATCAGCGCCGAGCCCGGGTTGCTGGAGAGTTTTGCCGTTAATGGCAAACCGGCGCGCACGGTAATGCTGGTGACGGTGGAAGCGGCGTATTTCCATTGTTCGAAAGCGATTGTGCGTTCGGACTTGTGGAATCCTGAGAACTTCCTCGACCGCTCTGCCCTGCCGACGGCAGGGGCGTTTCACAAGCGGCTGAACGATGGGCAGTTCGATGCCGAGACGTACGACCGGGAAGCACCGGCGAGAGTGCGCGATAGCCTTTACTGACCACAAAATCGATCGTTGATGATCGTTCCCACGCTCTGCGTGGGAACGCAGCCAGGGACGCTCTGCGTCCCAAGAGCGGACGCAGAGCGTATTGAGGCATTCCCACGCAGAGCGTGGGAACGATCAAGGCTTACAGGTCCAAGATCATCTCATGCCACGCCATCCCGCCATGGTCGGACGCCGAAGGCTTGATGTAGGCAAAACCAAACCCGGCATACAGCGCAATGTGCCGCTCTTTGCACATCAAGTGAATGCTGGCCTTGTTCAATACGCGCATGCGCTGGATGAACTCCCCCATCAAGCGTTTCGCCAGGCCCTGCCCTTGATAATCCGGATGCACCACCACCGACATGATCACCACGTGCGGGCCGGCCGGGTCGTGGCCGATCAGTTCCTTGAACGCCTCGTCCGACATTTCCACCTCAAACGCCGCACCGGAATTGACGAAACCGGCTACAACGCCATCCACTTCGGCGACGATGAAGCCCTCGGGCCAGGTGGCGATGCGGGTGGCGATTTTCTCGCGGGTGGCGGCTTCGTCGCCTTCGTAGGCAACGGTTTCGATGGCGTAGCAGCGGTCCAGGTCAGCGGGAATGACGTGGCGGATGACGGTGTTCATGGCAGCTCGGAATCGGCGGGGGAAAGGCTGGGATCATAAATTAATAAGGTGTGGATATCGATCAGAGAGGCGGACCGTCGATCCGCCCCTCGCCCCGTTCGTTACGCTTTGATCGGCAGCCAGATTTCCAGCACGCCGGTATTGAGCTTCGGGTTGAAATCGTCACTGTAACGTTCGAACTCCGGGGCATCCGCCGCTTCGTGACCAGACTTCGGCAACCAGGTCTCCCAGATGTACTGAAAGGTTTGCGGCAGTGTATCCAGCGAGCCCTTGTGCTTGAACACCGCGTAATACTGGGGCTGAATCTCGATCCAACGGTATTTCTCGGGCAGGTCGTCGAGCTTGCTGATCTCGACGCCGGCGATGTATTCGAAACCGCCCTTGCCGTCCGGGTTGCAGCAAACGCCGTAGGTCACTTCGCCAATTTGCCCTGGTACATTGCCGATGTGGGGAACGAATTGATCCCATAGCTTGGGAATCTGTTTGGCCGTCGCTTGGGTAAATCGTCCGCCAAGCCCCGCTATGAGCATGAATTGCCCGTGTTCGAAGCGTGGCTCAACCTGATCATCGCGTATTTGCTCATCCATGACTCGACTCCTGGGAACGAAAAAAGTGGGTTCGGCTGGGAGTATAGAGGCCAAACCCGATTCGCCCAGTCAGAGCGCGGGAAGCTGCCCGGCGGTGGATACTCCGACAAACTCGTTGTAGCCCGATAGAATCACGTAGACCGCGAAATAGCAGAAGATCGCCGCAGATGCCATGTAGGAATAGCGCAGCAGTTTGTCTCCGAGCAGCTTGCCGCCATGGCTCGCCGCGAAGCACAGCGTGACGCACCAGAGAATTCCCGCACAGAGAAATCCACCGAGAAACAACGCCGAGCTGAGGGTACCCCCGCCGCCGGAACGGGCAATCAGGGTGCCACCCACTGCGGCGAACCAGAGGATTGCACTGGGCGACGACATGGCGAGGAAAATCCCCCGCAAGAACTCTTTGCGATGGGAGTTGTGGCCGACTTCGGCGGTCTCGGCCAACACCGCATCGTGGTAGATCGCCGAATGAATCATCTTCGCCGCGAAATACAGCAGCAACGCCGACCCGCCGATCCACAACACCCAACGCACGGTTTCGTACTGCAGCAATACGGTCATGCCGGCCAGTGCCAGCACCGCGTAAATCAGGTCGCCGACGCAAGTCCCCAGCCCTAGGGCAAAGCCTTGGAAATAGCCGCGCTGCATCGCCAGTGTGATCATCGCGATATTGGCCACGCCGATGTCCAGGCACAGTGAAAGGCTGAGCAGGAAGCCACTGGTAAATTCCATCAAGCCGTTTCCTTCGGAAAATTTGTTCACGTAGAGGCTGGACAGTTTGCCACAGCTGCCCTTACATTCCGCCACAGGCCACCGCAGTGGCCAGCGTCGCTCGGACGGTTCCGGGCGCTTACGTTATTCGAGGCAACAATGGCCGAACAAGGTTCGCCGCGCCGCTTTGCGCGCATAGATCGACTCCCCCCTTACGTTTTCAACATCACTGCCGAGCTGAAGATGGCCGCCCGTCGTCGTGGCGAAGACATCATCGACTTGAGCATGGGCAACCCCGACGGCGCCACGCCGCCGCACATTGTCGAAAAACTGGTCACCGTCGCCCAGCGCGAAGACACCCACGGCTACTCCACGTCCAAAGGGATCCCGCGCCTGCGCCGGGCGATTTCCAATTGGTACAAGGATCGCTACCAGGTTGATATCGACCCGGAAAACGAAGCCATCGTCACCATCGGTTCCAAGGAAGGCCTGGCGCATTTGATGCTGGCCACCCTCGACCAGGGCGACACCGTGCTGGTGCCGAACCCGAGCTACCCGATTCACATCTACGGTGCCGTGATTGCCGGCGCCCAGGTGCGGTCGGTGCCGCTGATCCCTGGCGTGGATTTTTTCGCCGAGCTGGAACGGGCGATTCGCGGCTCGATCCCGAAACCGAAAATGATGATTCTCGGCTTCCCGTCCAACCCCACCGCCCAGTGCGTGGAGCTGGACTTCTTCGAGCGGGTGATCGCCCTCGCCAAACAGTACGACGTGCTGGTGGTGCACGACCTGGCCTACGCCGACATCGTCTACGACGGCTGGAAAGCCCCGTCGATCATGCAGGTGCCCGGCGCCAAGGACATCGCGGTGGAGTTTTTCACCCTGTCCAAGAGCTACAACATGGCCGGCTGGCGCATCGGCTTCATGGTCGGCAACCCGGAACTGGTCAACGCCCTGGCACGGATCAAGAGCTACCACGACTACGGCACCTTCACCCCGCTGCAGGTCGCGGCCATCGCGGCGCTGGAAGGCGATCAGCAATGCGTCAAAGACATCGCCGAGCAGTATCGGCAGCGTCGTAACGTGCTGGTCAAAGGCCTGCATGAACTGGGCTGGATGGTCGAAAACCCGAAAGCGTCGATGTACGTCTGGGCCAAGATTCCCGAGGCTTACGCGCACCTGGGTTCGCTGGAATTCGCCAAAAAACTGCTGGCCGAGGCCAAGGTCTGCGTCTCGCCGGGCGTCGGGTTTGGTGAGTATGGGGACGATCATGTGCGCTTCGCGCTGATCGAAAACCAGGACCGGATTCGTCAGGCTGTACGCGGGATTCGCGGGATGTTCCGGGCGGATGGGTTGGTCACAAAAACCAACGCCTGATTCGTTTTTTGTGCCTGAATGATCGTTCCCACGCTCTGCGTGGGAATGCAGCCCGGGACGCTCTGCGTCCCTTCCAGAGCCGAACGCGGAGCGTCCGTTGAGGCATTCCCACGCAGAGCGTGGGAACGATCATCCCCCACAAAAAAACCGCATCGCTGCGGTTTTTTTGTGCCTGCCAAATGTATTTAGACGAACAACGACAGCAGCAGAATAAAGCCCAAACCCACCACGGACAGGATGGTTTCCATCGCGGTCCAGGTCTTGAAGGTTTCCGCCACGGTCATGTTGAAGTACTGCTTCACCAGCCAGAAACCGGCGTCGTTGACGTGGGACAGGATCAACGAACCAGCACCGGTGGCCAGCACCAGCAGCTCACGGTTCACCCCCGGAATCATCCCCACCACCGGCACCACGATACCTGCGCCAGTGATGGTCGCCACGGTTGCCGAACCGGTCGCGATGCGAATCACCGCCGCCACCAGCCAGGCCAGCAGGATCGGCGAGATCTGTGCAGCCACCGCCATGTGACCGATCACATCACCTACACCGCTGGTAACCAGCATCTGCTTGAAGCCGCCACCGGCACCGATGATCAGGATGATCGCGGCGGTCGGCGCAAGGCTCGCGTCCAGCCATTTGAGCATCTGTTGCGAACCGATGCCCTGCTTGTAGCCGAAGGTGTACAGCGACAGCAGCAATGCCAGCAGCAGCGCCGAGATCGGGTGACCGATCAGGTCCATGAAGGTGCGGAAGAAGTTGCCGTCCGGCAGAACTACGTCAGCAAAGGTCTTGAGCAGCATCAGGAACACAGGCGACAGCACGGTGACCAAGGTAATGCCGAAGCTCGGCAGATCGGCGGAATCCGACTCGCGCGCCAGTTGGTCCACCAGTTCCTGATTCGGATGACCGGGAATGTGCTTGGCAATGAACGTACCGAAGATCGGACCGGCGATGATGGCGGTCGGCAGCGCAACGATCAGGCCATAGAGAATGGTTTTACCGATGTCGGCACCAAACACGCCAATGGCCAGCAACGGACCCGGGTGCGGAGGAACCAGACCGTGCACGGCAGACAGACCGGCCAGCAGCGGGATACCGATCTTGATGATCGACACGCCGGTACGACGGGCGACGATGAACACCAGCGGGATCAGCAGCACGAAGCCGATTTCGAAGAACAACGGGATGCCGACCAGGAAGGCCGCGAACATCATGGCCCACTGCACCTTGTCCTTGCCGAAGGCTCGAATCAGGGTCTGGGCAATCTGATCCGCCCCGCCCGACTCGGCCATCATTTTGCCGAGCATGGTGCCCAGCGCCAGAATGATCCCGACGAAACCGAGAACGCCGCCGAAACCATCCTGGAATGCCTTGATGATGGTGCCGATCGGCATGCCGGAGGTCAGCCCGAGGAACGCGGCGGCGATGATCAATGCAATGAACGGGTGAAACTTGAATTTGGTGATCAGGAAAATCAAGCCGATCACCGTGACCACTGCATCGAGCAGCAGAAACGTCTCGTGGGACATGCCAAACATGGGGGTGTCTCCTGTTTGTTGTTGTTATTAAAGCGATTAATCAGAAGCCGTCAGGACAGCGCTATCTCTTGCAGCAAAACTCAACTGGCGAGTTTCAAGCCGTGATCGAGCCACCAGCGGTGGGCCTGCACGGCCAATTCGTCAACGCTGTGGCTCGAAGCGTCCAGAGCCAGGGTCAGGGGCTCACCAACGGGCGATTCAAGGGTGGCGAACTGGCTGTCGATCAGGGTCGACGGCATGAAGTGGCCCGGCCGATGGGAGACACGATCGGCGGCGACTTCAGGGGTCAGCTCAAGGAACACAAAACCCAGGCCCGGCAAGGCACTGCGCAAGCGTTCGCGGTAACTGTGTTTGAGGGCCGAACAGGTCAGCACCGGGCGCTCGCCACGGGCGTCGACGCGGCGCAGTTCATCGCACAGGCTGTCGAGCCAGCCGGCACGGTCTTCGTCGTTCAGGGGGATACCCGCGCTCATCTTTTCGATATTGGCGGCAGGGTGGAAAGTGTCGCCTTCAATGGCGGTCGCGCCGCTGAGCTGGCACAGGGCCTGGCTGACGCACGTCTTGCCGCAACCGGCAACGCCCATGATGACCAGGGCGGTGATGGGATGATTCATGTAACACCTCAGCGCGCAGACAGCGCTACCTTTGCTACGTAAAACTCTAGTGCAAAAGCAGATGTTGCCGACGCCTTCTTGTCATTTTTGTGGGTTGCAGCATGTTCGTTCCCGATGCCGAAAAGCGAGGATCAGGCAAACCCCGCTCACGCATTTGCAGCTGCATCGAGACAGCGCTACCTTAGTGCCTTGAATTTTGTTTGGCAAGCCGTCCGATGAATACCCCTAAAAACGATAAAAATACACGCACCACTGGCCGTCCTACCCTCAACGAAGTCGCACGCCTGGCCGGTGTCAGCCCGATTACCGCCTCCCGCGCCCTGCGTGGTGTCAGCACGGTGGCCACCGAACTGGTGGAAAAAGTCCAGAAGGCTGCCCTCGAACTGAACTACGTGGTCAACCCCGCCGCCCGCGCGCTGGCCTCGGCCCAGAGCCATTCCGTCGTGGTCTTGGTGCCCTCGTTGTCCAACCTGCTGTTCATCGAAACGCTGGAAGCCATTCATCAGGTTTTGCGACCAAAGGGCTTCGAAGTGCTGATCGGTAACTTCCATTACTCGCGCGACGAAGAAGAAAACCTGCTGCGCAACTACATGGCTTATCAGCCTCGCGGCTTGCTGCTGACCGGTTTCGACCGCACCGAAAGTTCGCGACGGATGATCGAGGCCAGCAACATTCCCTGCGTCTACATGATGGAACTGGACAGTGCGGCGGGACTCAATTGCGTCGGTTTTTCGCAACTCGCCGCCGGCGAAACGGCGGCCGAGCATTTGCTGTCACGCGGTCGCAAACGCCTGGCTTACATCGGTGCGCAACTGGATCAGCGCACGCTGCTGCGGGGCGAAGGTTTCCGCCGCGCGCTGCAAAAAGCCGGGCGCTACGACCCGGATCTGGAAGTGTTGACGCCACGGGCCTCATCGGTCGGCCTCGGTGGCGAACTGTTCCTGCAATTGCTGGCTGCGCATCCGGACCTCGATGCGATCTTCTTCGGCAACGACGACCTGGCCCAGGGCGCACTGCTCGAAGCCCTGCGCTGCGGCATCAAGATCCCCGAACAAGTAGCGATCCTCGGCTTCAACGACCTGCCGGCCTCGGCCCACATGGTTCCCCGCCTGAGCAGCATCAGCACTCCTCGAGAAGCCATCGGCCGGCGTTCGGCGGAGTTGATGCTGACCTTGATGGCCGGCAATTCGGTGGCCAAACCGGTGCAAGACATGGGGTTTGAATTGAAGGTGCGCGAGAGTACCTGATACGCAATCGTCCCTTTGCTCGTGCTAGATTCCCGGCACCTGTAATAGCAAACGGAGTAGCTCAATGGGACATGCGCTGAAGATTTTGGGTCGGGCCTCGTCAATCAACGTCAGAAAGGTCCTGTGGGCCTGCGACGAACTGGGCGTTTCCTACGAACGGGAAGACTGGGGCAGCGGTTTTGCCTCGACCCAGAGTCCGGAATTTCTCCAGCTCAACCCTAACGCACAGGTGCCGGTGCTCATCGACGAAGCCGGCGTGCTGTGGGAATCCAATACCATCTGCCGCTATCTGGCCGGCAAATACCAAAACACCGACCTGTTGCCCATCGAGCCGGCGGCGCGCGCTCGCGTGGAACAGTGGATGGATTGGCAAGCCACCGAACTCAATCCGTCCTGGGGCTACGCCTTTTTTGCGCTGGTGCGGCAATTGCCGAACTTCCAGGATCCGCAGCGGATTGCCGATGGCGTTCGCGGCTGGAACGCGAAAATGGGCATCCTTGAACAACAACTCGCGTCGACCGGTGCGTATGTCGCCGGACCTCGGTTCACCTTGGCCGATATCCTCATCGGCTTGTCGGTCAACCGCTGGCGGATGACCCCGATGGAACGCCCGGACTATCCCGCCGTCGACGCCTATTGCCAACGACTGGCGCTGCGGCCGGGGTTTATGGCACACGGCTGTAATGGCGTGCCTTGATTTCACCTCCCCACGCAAATTTATGTAGGAGCGAGGCTTGCCCGCGAAGACGATGTGTCAGTCGACATCATCGTTACCTGATACACCGTCTTCGCGGGCAAGCCTCGCTCCTACAGGCGATAACGGACGGTCGGCGAGCATTCCCAACAGCGCCTGCACCGCTGCCGTTGGAGCTTTGTCGGGCGCAACCACCAAAGCAAACTCCCGGTCGATGCGCGGCGTCACAGGCACTACGCGCAGGCCTTGGCGATTAGTCGGCAGGGTCATTTCCGGTACCAGGGTCACGCCGATGTTTTCCCGCACCAGGGTGAACGCACTGCTCCACTCACGCACCTCGGCCCGTACATCCAGCAGTTGCAACCCGGCATCGGCGGCCAGGCTGCGGGCATTGGTCGAACACCCGCCCGTGGCCAGCACGAAGGGTTGCTCCGCCAGTTCCGCCAGTGAGACGCCCTCTTCATTCGAGCGACGCGCCAGAGGATGGCCACCGGGCAGAACCGCCACCCAGGCATCACGCCCCAAACGCCCGGCATTGCGCGCGGGTGTCGGGTTCAACGCCACACCGACATCCACCAACCCGGCACTGAGCAACGTTTCCACTTCATCGTCGCTGACCTCCAGCGCCACCACTTGAATGCCGGGATACAGCCGATTGAACTGGCGCAACAGCGGCGGCAGGAACGTCGTCAGCACCAAAGGAAAACTGGCCAGACGAATCGTCCCGCGCTGGATGCCTTTTGCGGCGTCGACGGTGCTGCGAATGTTTTCCAGGGCGCCGAGCATGGTTCGCGCCTGTTCGATCACCGGCAAGCCGATGGCGGTCGGCAAGGTCTGGCGGTTTTCCCGGCTGAACAGCTGAACGCCCAGGGTTTCTTCGATCAAGGCCAGCGCCTGGCTGGCACCGGACTGAGTCATGCCGACCCGTTCGGCGGCGCGGGTAATGTTGCCGGTATCGGCCACCGCCACCACCATTCGCCAATGCATCAGGTTCATCATGGCAGTAGCTATCCTAATGGCAGTTTTCTGAAAGATTAATTTTACCGAGGGTGCCGCACACTATGACACTGGCGCAAATCCGCAACCAGAGCCCCGCCCATGAAGTTGTATTACGCCCCGCAAGCCTGCTCCTTGGCGCCGCACATTGTGCTGCGCGAACTGGAGCTGCCGTTCGAGTTGGTCCGCGTCGACAACAGCAGCAAGAAAACCGTCACCGGCGATGACTTCCTCGCCATTAACCCCAAAGGCTACGTCGCGGCATTGCAACTGGATAACGGCGATGTGCTGACCGAAGGCCCGGCGATCCTGCAGTACCTGGCGGATCTGCACCCGGAGGCAAACCTGGCACCGGCGAGCGGCACGTTCGAGCGGGTGCGGTTACAGGAATGGCTGAACTTCGTTTCGACCGAGATTCATGGCGGGCTGGGTTGGCTGTTCAATCCGCAGTTTCCGGACGAGGTGAAGGCGCTCATCAGAGAGAAACTGTTCAAGCGCTTTGCCGTGTTGAGCCAGACGCTGGAGCGGCAGGATTACTTGATGGCCGGCGGGTTCAGCATTGCCGATGCGTATTTGTTTACGGTGTTGCGGTGGGCTCGGCTGTTTGCGATTGATCTGGATGATTGGCCAGCGTTGGCGAAGTTTCAGGCGCGGGTTGATCAGCGGCCAAGCGTGAAAGCAGCGTTGGCGGCGGAGTTGGCGTAAGGCTCTAGATCGCTTCGCGGGCTTGCCCGCGATAGCGATCTATCAAACACCGCTGAACTACAAACTCGAACTAACCTTCGTGGCCACCTCCCCCGGCACCCACCCCTTCCACACCTGCGGTTGATCGCGCAAAAACGCTTCGGCGACCTGACGCGGTGGCTGGCGTTTTTCGCTCATTTGCGCAAGCGTCTGGTTCAGCAGGTCGATCGGCAAGTCGACCTTTTCGAAGAACGCCACCAGGTCCGGGTACTGCGCCTTGAACGGTGCCGACACGCCGATGGCCAGGCTGGCCGGCATCGAACGCGTGCCCTTGGGGTTCGGGTTGTTGGCATCGGCCAGGGTTTTCCAGGCTTGCGCATCGAACGGTGGCTCTTCGAGTTTCACCAGTTTGAAGCGACCCAACAGTGGTGTCGGCGACCAGTAGTAAAACAGCACCGGTTTGCCACGGCGGATCGATGAAGCGACCTCGGCATCCAGCGCCGCGCCGGAACCGGTGCGGAAGTTGACGTAGCTGGCGGTCAGGTCATAGGCCTTGAGTTTCTGGCTGTTGACGATCTCCGACGTCCAGCCGGTCGGGCTGTTGAGGAAGCGTCCGCGGCTTGGGTCTTCGGGGTCGCGGAATACGTCCTTGTAGCGGGCCAGGTCGGCGACGGATTTCAGCTCCGGCGCCAAGGGTTTAATGCCGCGTTCCGGGTCGCCCTTGATCACGTATTCCGGCACCCACCAGCCTTCGGTGGCGCCTTTGACGGTATCGCCCAAACCAAACACTTTGCCCTCCGATGCCGCCTTGACCCAGGCCGGACTGCGCCCGGCCCACTCTTCGCCGATCACCTGGATGTCGTTCTTGGCCAACGCAGCTTCGAGGCTGACGGTGCTGCCGGGCAAAGTGTCGGTCGGGTAGCCGTAACCTTTTTCGACAATCAGCCGCAGGATCTCGGTGATCAGGCTGCCGCTTTCCCAGGTGATGTCGCCGAAATGGATGGGTGTGGGTTTTTCTGCGGCCGGAACGTGGCCAGCCACAAGGCTCAGGGCCAGCAGCGAACTGCCGAGCAAGGTTTTGATCGATCTCATGCAGACCTCTGGGTCAGGGATTGTCGGTTCAGGGGTTCGTTGGCACTGTGCAGCGCGCACAGTGCCTGGGAACGGGTCATGTAAACGCTGACCGAGCGCTGGGAAATGCCCAGTTCGGCGGCGATTTGTGGGTAGGTCAGGCCATCGATTCGCGACAACAGAAACGTTGCCCTGACCTTGCCCGGCAGACGGTCGAGGGTTCGATCCAGGCGCTTCAGGGTTTGGGAAAACTGCGCCAGGTCTTCAGGCGATGGCCCGCCGAGCGGGTCAACCGGCTGTAACTGGTCGAGGTGTTGGCGTTCCAGATCCCGGCGGCGCCACAGCTGATAAATTAACCGGTGGGCGATGGTGGTGAGCAAGGCGCGGGGTTCGCGAATCGGCGTCAGGCCTGGCGACTCGAGTAGTTGCACGAAGGTTTCGGCGGCAATGTCTTCGACACTGGGACTGGCTCCCAGATGTCGGCGCAGGCGTGCGCACAGCCAGGTGTAGTGGGCGCGGAACAATCCGCCCACGTCGTTGCGATGGAAAAGGTCGGCGCCGGACATAGGGGCTCCTTGGGTTAGGGTCGCTGAATGTCCGGTGATCCGGTGGCGCGATCCTAGCAAGGAGACTTATTCATTAAAAATACTAAAAATGAATTTTTATATTCCATAAATGAATTAGCTATTTCGACCTTTCGGCGCTCATCAGATCGCCAGGATCGCAGCCTTCGGCAGCTCCTACAGGGTGCACGCCAACTATCGCAACCTCCCATAGCCCAACGCCTCGGCCTCTTGCTGGTAGTCGAGCACGATCTGATAGTCGATCTCGCTGGCGGGCAACACTTCTTGCAGGCCCAACGTCTCGGCGACCTCGGGCAGTTCCTTCAATGTCTGGTTCATCACCTGTCGAAGCTGTTCAGCCTGCACATCAGTGGTGTCAGCCGCCGCGATGTACGGCAAAGTCGGACTGAACGCCGAGCGCGCCAATACTCTCAAGCCCGCGACCTCTGCCTGGGCGTGCTGCGCCAGGTAGGCGAAGGTCACGCTGTCGATGGCAGCCAGGTCTGCCAGGTCGTCACGCAGCCAACGCAGGCTTTCGCGGTGGCTGCCGCTGATGACGACATTGGCAAAAAACTGCCCGTCGCGGTGCAACGGCGCCAGTCGGTGACGCAACAGGTTCATGCCACTGTTGGAGTCTTCGCCGTTGATCACACCGCGACTGCCGCGCAAGGCCGACAAGGTCCTGCGAGGATCATCGGCGCGAGTCAGCAACAGGCTGCAATGGTTGCCGCCGCTGCTGTCCGGCAGTTCATAACGAGGACGACCGATGACCCGGACGCGACCGCGCAAGGCAGTCATCAACGGGTAGCCGCAGGTTTGGGTCAGCAGCAGGTGCGGGGATAGCCAAAGGTCCATCAGCGACAACCCTTCGGCATCAAGGCGGGTGCTGCCGAGCTGTTCGACGATCTGCGACAGCCAACGCTCGTTGGCCTGGCGGATCGGCTCGGGAGCGACGTACATCAGTAATTCAGCGAGGTGTTGTGTCATCGAAAATTTCTTCACCAGTGAAAGTCAAAAGATCGCAGCCTTCGGCAGCTCCTACATTGAATCGGCATACACCTGTAGGAGCTGCCGAAGGCTGCGATCTTTTGACGCCTATCAATGAAACGGATGCCGTGGGCTATCGATTGCCCTCACCCCGTGCCGACGCACCAACTGGCCATAACCGTGCACCACAAACCCGCCACTGCGCGTCAGCCATTGCTCGCGACGCGCGCGGTACACCCGTGGCAAGTCGTACCAGGGCAACCCCGGCAAGTCGTGGTGCACCAGGTGCAGATTGAGATTCAGGAACAGCCAGCGCCACGGCCACCCCGCTTCATTGATGACGGTGCGTTGCTCCGGTTGCGCATGCGGACGGTGTTCATAGTAGGAGCGAATCATCGCAATCGACAGCGCCGGCACGCTGATCAGCAACAGGTAATGCCAGACCGGCAACACGCTGTAGCGTGCGATGAGCGCCAGCATCAGCAGCGTCAGCGCACCATGGCTCAGCCACATCAACCACGCTTGGCGCTCACCCGTTTTCAGCCGTTTCAGCTCCTCCCGCACCAGCGCCAGCAAGGCCAGTGGCGCACCGAGGACCAAGCGCCCCAGCACGGTTTTGTTCAGCCAGTGCAGGCCCTGTTCGAACAGCGAACTGCGCTGCCACTGTTCAGCGCTCAGGTAACGGCTTTCCGGGTCGCTACCTGGGATGGTCAGGTCTTCGTCGCGGTGATGCAGCAAATGGCTGTCGCGGTACAAGGTGTAGGGATACCAGACCGCAAACGGCGCATAACCGAGGACTTTATTCAGCATTGGCCAACGGGTGGGATGACCGTGCAGCAATTCGTGCTGCACCGACAACCACAACACCAGCAGTGGAATCAGCAACAACGTGCTCCACCAGAGCCCCAACCGGGCACTGCCCAGCACAATACTGAACCAGCCGACGTAAACGCCGATCAGCAGCAACCAGGTCGGCCACTCGGTGCGAGCGGTGAAACGTTGGCGCAGGGTTTCGATTTCTTCACGGTGGGCAGCGTCGAAGTAATGGGACATGGCTTTGCTCAGAACGGGAACCAATCCCCCTCTGTGCAACGGCACCGGGATTTCTTGCAGATTGTTTGGTTATTTCGATAGACGTAAAAAATCGGAGCCCGAGGACTCGGGCTCCGTTGACGCGGGATCAGTGGCCGAACACATTCACCTTCTTGGCCTTCTTGTCCGCGCGTTTTTCAATCGCGGTTTTCGCCGGTTTTTTCTTTGCGGCTTTCTTTGATTCCATACCTTTGGACATGATGCGTACTCCACTCACAGGGGGGATGTGAGATCAGGTATACACCTATCCCGGCGCGCGTGTTCTTTTATAATCTGCGTCCTGCCCACCGACTGTCCGAGCCCATGCCCAACACCCAGTACACCTTGCTCGACGAGCCATTATGGCCGTTGATGAACAAGTTCTACCGCGCCCACCAATCGTCGATGAAAGCGGTTCGAGACGCTCAATTGTGGGTCGCAAAACGTGAAGAGATCATCGCGGCGCTGTGTTTGCGGCCGGTGGCCGGTGGGCATTGGCTGACCGGGCTGTTTGTCGACCCGAGCTGTCGCGGACAAGGGATCGCCGCGACGTTGATCGCTCAGGCCGTCAAGCACCTTGAAGAGCCGGTCTGGCTGTTCTGCCATCCGGATTTACGTGGCTTTTATGAGCGTCGCGGTTTTACCTTCGACCCGCCCCTGCCCTACGCCTTGGCCGAACGGTTGAGCCGTTATGCGCGCAGCAAGCCGATGATTGCCATGGGTTTGCAACCAGGTTCGGCATAAACAGCGATCTTTGAGCGATTTAATCGTCTGCCGCAGGATCAAGGTCCGGGAACATCACTTCGGTAAACCCGAACTTGCTGAAATCAGTGATGCGCGAGGGGTATAACCGGCCGATCAAGTGATCGCATTCATGCTGCACCACGCGCGCATGAAATCCCGAGGCAATGCGCACGATCGGCTCGCCCTTGGGATCGAAGCCTTCATAGCGAATCTGCTGATAGCGATCCACCGCCCCGCGCAGACCCGGCACCGACAGGCAGCCTTCGAAACCCTCTTCGAGGGTCGCGCTCAATGGCGTGATCAGCGGATTGATCAGAATCGTCTGCGGCACCGCTTCGGCGTCCGGATAGCGTTCGCTGTGCTCGAAACCGAAGATCACCAGTTGCAGGTCGACACCGATCTGCGGCGCGGCCAGGCCGACCCCGCCGACGCTTTCCATGGTCTGGAACATGTCGTCGATCAGTTGCCACAACTCGGGGCTGTCGAACATTTCTGCCGGCACCGGCGGAGCAATGCGCAGCAGGCGTTCATCGCCCATTTTCAGAATTTCACGGATCATTTTATGACTTCGTCAGTGGTCGGCTGGATTGAGTGATCTCGTCCCAGTCCTGAGACATGCTGTTTGGGTTCTTCGTGTACCTTTTCGCCGGGTTTCTTGCCTTCGGACGACATGTGCTCGATCACCGCGTTCATTTCCGCACCAAGCAACAGCACCGCGGCTGAAATATAGAAGTACAGCAACAACACGATGATCGCGCCGATACTGCCATACATGGCGTTGTAGTTGGCGAAGGTTTTGACGTACAGACCAAAGCCCAGCGAAGCGACGATCCAGACCACCACGGACAACACCGCCCCTGGGGTGATGAAGCGAAACTCCTGTTTGACGTCGGGCATGACGTAGTAAATCAGCGCCACTGCCATCATCAACAGAATCACGATCACCGGCCAGCGCGCGATGGTCCAGACGGTCACGATGAAATCTTCAAGGCCCACTTGCGAAGCGATCCAGGCCATCACCTGCGGCCCGAGCACCATCAACGCAGCGGCGGCCAGCAGCATGCCGGCGATGCCGATGGTGTAGAAAATCGACAGCGGAAAACGCTTCCAGACCGGACGGCCTTCGACCACGTCGTACGCGGCGTTCATCGCACTCATCATCAGCCGCACACCGGCGGACGCGGTCCACAGGGCAATCACGATACCCACCGAGAGCAAACCACCCTTGGATTGCTGGAGCTGGTCGATCACCGGGTTCACCTGCTCCAGCGCCTGGGGCGGCAGCACCAGTTCCGATTGCAGGCGCAGCCAGGAGAAGAAGTCCGGCAAGTGCAGGAAGCCGATCAGGGCAATCAGGAACAGGATGAAAGGGAACAGCGAGAACAGCATCTGATAGGCGAGCGCCGAGGCATAGGTCGACATCTCGTCGTCGACGAACTCGGTGACCGTGCGCATCATCACACGATGCAGGGGCAGACCTTTCATGGTCGGGAAAAACATTAGCGTCTCGCCGCAAAAAGGTTGAAGTCATGGCGACTCAGGAGCCGTTTTCTACAACAAAGTAGCCTACTTGGCGACTTTGAAACAATTTCGTAGTTCGACCGTTGCGACATTTCATCGTTCTACGCAGATCAAGCTTTATGTTTGCAGGCTTTGCCCCGAGAATGCGCAACGTATTCAGGCCATGGTGCTGAAGATCCAATCCCGTAGGAACGTTATGAAACTCGATAAAAAGCAGGCCATTGCCCGCAGAAACCAGGAACTTGGCGGTGCCGTGCTTGGCGTCAATAACTGCCATTTCACCGAATTGAACCGCAACCGCAACATTTTCTGGTTCGATATCCCGGTAGCGCGCCTGGCCATTGGTCAGTACGAATGGATTCACTTGCTGATGCACACCCCGGACACCGACGAACTGCTGCACCTGAAAGTGCCAACGGTGTTCCTGCGCGAGAAGCTGGAAGGCCTGGTGGTGCGCAACCAGGGCAAACGCAAGGCCGCCCTGAGCCTGGAACTGAGCGCCGACAAGGACTCGTACCTGCAGGACATGCGCCCGGCGGGCACCAACGTCAATTTCGCGCAGTTCCGCCTCTAAGCAGATCGTTCCCACGCTCCGCGTGGGAATGCCGCCACGGACGCTCCGCGTCCGATGCTGGGACGCAGAGCGTCCCGGGCTGCGTTACCACGCAGAGCGTGGGAACGATCAGTCAGGCAACAAGAAGCCCCGCATCTGCGGGGCTTTTGTTTGATCAGGCGCTGACTTTCTTCACGCCCAGCTTTTTCAGCTCTTCGTCGCGCAACTCGCGGCGCAGGATCTTGCCGACGTTGGTGGTTGGCAGCGCGTCGCGGAACTCCACGGCTTTGGGCACCTTGTAGCCGGTGACGTTGGCGCGCATGTGCTCCATCACCTGTTCCTTGGTCAGGGTCACGCCCGGTTTGGCAACGATGAAGATCTTGATCGCCTCCCCCGACTTCTCGTCCGGCACGCCGATGGCCGCGCATTGCAGCACGCCCGGCAGGGTCGCCAGCACGTCTTCCAGTTCGTTGGGGTACACGTTGAAACCGGAGACCAGGATCATGTCTTTCTTGCGATCGACAATGCGCATGTAGCCATCGGGCTGAATCAGTGCGATATCACCGGTCTTCAACCAGCCTTCGCTGTCGAGTATTTCATCGGTGGCTTCCTGACGCTGCCAGTAGCCCTTCATGACTTGCGGACCTTTCACACACAGTTCACCAATGCCGCCCAACGGCTGTTCAACGCCGGCATCGTCGATGACTTTGCACCGGGTCGACGGCACCGGGATACCGATGGTGCCGATCTGGATGTTCTGGCTCGGGTTCACCGTGGCCACCGGGCTGGTTTCGGTCATGCCGTAACCTTCACAGATCGGGCAACCGGTGACCGCTTTCCAGCGTTCAGCCGCGGCCAGTTGCAAGGCCATGCCGCCGGACAGGGTGATTTTCAGGTTCGAGAAATCCAGCTTGCGGAACGCTTCGTTGTTGCACAGAGCAACAAACAACGTGTTCAAGCCGACGAAACCGCTGAACTTCCACTTCGACAGTTCCTTGACCATCGCTGGCAGATCGCGCGGGTTGCTGATCAGGATGTTGTGGTTACCGATCAGCATCATCGCCATGCAATGAAAGGTGAAGGCATAGATGTGGTACAGCGGCAGCGGGGTAATCAGGATCTCGCAACCTTCGTTAAGGTTGGAGCCCATCAGCGCCTTGCACTGCAGCATGTTCGCCACCAGGTTGCGGTGGGTCAGCATCGCGCCCTTGGCCACGCCGGTGGTGCCGCCGGTGTATTGCAGCACGGCCACGTCGCTGCTGGCCGGGTTGGCTTCAGCCACTGGCTGGCCATGGCCTTTGCTCAGCACGTCGTTGAATTTGATGGCCTTGGGCAAGTGATACGCCGGGACCATCTTCTTCACGTACTTGATGACGCTGTTGATCAGCAGACGCTTGAGCGGCGGCAGCAGGTCGGCCACTTCAGTGACGATCACGTGCTTGACGCCGGTCTTCGGCACGACGGTCTGGGCCAGGTGCGCCACGTTGGCCAGGCAGACCAGGGCTTTGGCACCGGAGTCGTTGAATTGGTGTTCCATTTCCCGCGCGGTGTACAGCGGGTTGGTGTTGACCACGATCAGCCCGGCGCGGATGGCACCGAAGACGGCGACCGGGTACTGCAACACGTTGGGCAATTGCACGGCGATTCGATCGCCTGGCTGCAAATCGGTATGCTGTTGCAGGTAAGCGGCAAAGGCACCGGACAATTCGTACAGCTCACCGTAGGTGATTGTCTTGCCCAGGTTGCTGAATGCCGGTTTGTCAGCGAAGCGTTGGCAGGATTGCTTCAACACTGCCTGAATATTCGGGTACTCGTCTGGATTGATCTCGGCAGCAATTCCAGCTGGGTACTTATCCTTCCAAAAGTCTTCGATCATGGAAGCCCACTCCTCAGCAACGCGAATTCAACACCGCATTTGATGCGATTATTATTGGTGTTTGTCTATTGGTGAATCTGGCTTTACATAGGCCGAGAAGTCACAAAGCGCGCCGAGAGTAGCAGCTTTGCCAAGGGCCGACTAGAGCCTAAATAGGCCTCTACAGTCACTTTGGTGACTCAAGACCATCAGGCAGTCATTTTAGAGCAAAAATCCTATACCTCCCTGAAAGCCGCTGAATTCGCGGCCTATAGCCTGAAAAGCTTCGCGGGCAAGCCTCGCTCCTACGGTTTTTTGTCGATCATCCGATGAGAATGACGCAAATAACTGTAGGAGCGAGGCTTGCCCGCGAATGCGCGTAGCGCAGCTTTCAATTGTTATGCGATATCACGCAACTCCCGCCGCAAAATCTTGCCCACCGGCGTCATCGGCAACGACTCACGCAACACGATGTGCTTGGGTACTTTGTACGCCGTGAAGTTTTCCTTGCAGTAAGCCTTCAGCTCTTCAAGGCTGACCCCCGACTCACGAGCCACCACAAACAGTTTCACCGCCTCCCCCGAACGCTCGTCCGGCACGCCGATCACCGCACAGTTGGCGACTTTCGGGTGGGCCATCACCACGTCTTCGATCTCGTTCGGGTACACGTTGAAGCCCGAGACGATGATCATGTCTTTCTTGCGATCGACAATACGCACGAAACCGTCCGGGTCGATCACCCCGATGTCGCCCGACTTGAACCAGCCATCGGCATCCAGCACTTCGGCGGTGGCTTCGGGTTTGCGCCAGTAGCCCTTCATGATCTGCGGGCCCTTGATGCACAGTTCGCCGCGCTCGCCCAACGGCTGCTCGACGCCTTCGTCGTTGATCACTTTCAGGGTTGTGCCCGGCACCGGCAGGCCGACCGTGCCGATGCGCGATTTGTCGCCGTAAGGGTTGGTGCAGGCCACCGGCGAGGTTTCGGTCAGGCCGTAACCTTCGGTGATCCGGCAACCGGTGAGCTGCTCCCAGCGCTCGGCGGTGGCCTTGACCAGCGCCGTGCCGCCGGAGTTGGTGAGTTTGAGGCTGGAGCAATCCAGGGTCTTGAAATCGGGATGGTCCATCAGTGCGACGAACAGCGTGTTGAGCCCCAGCAGCGCCGAGAACCGCCAGTTCTTCAGTTCCTTGATGAAGCCCTTGATGTCCCGCGGATTGGTGATCAGCACGTTGTGGTTGCCGGTCACCATCATGCACATGCAGTTCGCCGTGAAGGCATAGATGTGGTACAGCGGCAGCGGCGCGATCATCACTTCCTGGCCTTCGCGCAGCAGCGGCTGACCGTCGGTGCCCAGCTGACTGAGGCATGCCCGCGCCTGCTGCATGTTCGCCACCAGATTGCCGTGGGTCAGCATCGCGCCTTTGGCCAGCCCGGTAGTGCCGCCGGTGTATTGCAGCACGGCGATGTCGTCGAGACCGACGTTCAGCGGTTTGATGCCCAGGCCCCGGCCCAGACGTAGCGCGCTCTTGAAGGAAATGGCCTGCGGCAACGTATACGCCGGGACCATCTTCTTCACCTTGCTTACCACGGTATTGACCAGCCAGCCCTTGGCGGTGGGCATCAGGTCGCCCATCTTCGCTTCGATCAGGTACTGGATGTCGGTGTCGGGCAGCACTTCCTGGACCTTCTGTCCGAACACGTTCAGGTACACCAGCGCCCGGGCACCGGAGTCCTTGAACTGATGACGCATCTCCCGCGCGGTGTACAGCGGGTTGGTGTTGACCACGATCAGCCCGGCACGCAAGGCGCCAAACACGGCGATCGGGTAATGCAGGACGTTGGGCATCTGCACCGCGATGCGATCCCCCGGCACCAGGTCGGTGTGGGCTTGCAGGTAACCGGCGAACGCAGCGCTGTAACGTTCCAGTTCAGCGTAGGTCAGGGTCACGCCCATGTTGCTGAATGCCGGGCGGTCAGCAAATTTCTTGCAGGAACGCTCGAACACCTCGATCACCGACTTATAGGCCTCAAGGTCGATATCCAGGGGCACGCCGGCCGGGCGTTTGTCATTCCAGAAATCAGGTTGCATTGTTCTTGTCCTCATTACCTGAATCTATCCGGGGCCGCTTTTTCTATCACTTCTGAAAAGCGGTGCTTCCCGGACACTAGCAGCTATGGTGAATCAGGCAAATATGCGCACGGTCCTCATTGATCCCGTGAATCTTGCTGCCCCGGCGCGGCCTGATCAGACGGCGCGCGCGGGATGCGCTATACAATGCAACGACGCCCATGCCCCATGCAGTCCCATGCAAAGGAATCGCCATGATCCATGACACTTTCTGGCTGACCGCGAGCGACCGCAGCCGCCTCTTCGTCAACCAGTGGCTGCCGGCTGCGCCGCTCAAAGCCGTGATCCTGCTGGCCCATGGCATGGCGGAACACAGCGGTCGCTACGCTCGTCTGGCAGAAAAGCTCTGCGAACAGGGCTACGGTGTTTACGCGCCGGACCTGCGTGGACATGGCAAAACCGCTGAAAACGGCACCCTGGGCCACTTCGCCGACAACGATGGCTGGTGCAAAGTGGTCGGTGACCTGGCCAGCCTCAACCAACATATCGGCCAACAGCATCCCGGCACGCCGATCGTGCTGTTGGGCCACAGCATGGGCAGCTACATCGCCCAGGCTTACTTGCTGCACCACAGCGCCAGCCTGCACGGGGCGATTCTCAGCGGCTCGAACTTCCAGCCCGTGGCGCTCTATCGTGCAGCGCGGCAGATTGCTCGTCTCGAACGCCTGCGCCAGGGCCCCAAGGGTCGCAGCGCGTTGATCGAATGGCTGTCATTCGGCTCGTTCAACAAGAAATTCAAACCGGCTCGCACCTCGTTCGACTGGCTGAGCCGCGACCCGGCCGAGGTCGACAAGTACGCCAACGACCCGCTCTGCGGCTTTCGCTGCACCAATCAGCTATGGATCGATTTGCTCGGCGGCTTGCAGCAAATCAGCAAAGCGTCCAATCTCGCCCAGATCGATCCGGGCCTGCCGCTGCTGGTGATTGGCGGCGAATGTGATCCGGTGAGCGAAGGCAAACGTCTGAAAGATCTGGCCCACGCCCTGCGCGACGCTGGCTGCCAGAGCCTGCACTTGAATATTTACCCGCAGGCCCGGCACGAACTGTTCAATGAGAGCAATCGCGATGAAGTGACTGCCGACGTGCTGAACTGGATCGCCCAGGCCTTGAGCAACCGTCGGCCACCCAGAGCCGAATAGTTTTTTTGTGGATTCATTTAATTCGTCACAGGAATCGAGACAGATGACCCAGGTTACCAACACCCCTTACGAAGCCCTCGAAATCGGCCAGACCGCCAGCTACAGCAAAACCGTCGAAGAACGCGACATTCAGTTGTTCGCCGCGATGTCCGGCGATCACAACCCCGTGCACCTGGATGCCGAATTCGCCGCTGCCTCCATGTTCAAGGAGCGCATCGCCCACGGCATGTTCAGCGGCGCGTTGATCAGCGCGGCGGTGGCTTGCGAGCTGCCTGGGCCGGGGACTATTTATATCGGTCAGACGATGAGCTTTCAGAAGCCGGTGAAGATTGGCGACACGCTGACTGTGCGCCTGGAAATTCTCGAGAAAATGCCGAAGTTTCGTGTGCGGATCGCCACTCGCGTGTTCAACCAGCGTGATGAGTTGGTGGTGGATGGCGAAGCGGAGATTCTGGCACCGCGTAAACAGCAGACCGTGACATTGCCGACGTTGCCTGCGATCAGCATCGGCTGATTCATCGCTCATCCGTGGCCTGGATGGGCTTCTGTGGCGAGGGAGCTTGCTCCCGTTCGGCTGCGCAGCAGTCGTAAAAGCTGCTCCGCGCCGGAACAGGTGAATCGAGGTGCCCGATTGGGGGCGCTGCGCACCCCAGCGGGAGCAAGCTCCCTCGCCACAAAAAGCCCCCCTCGCCACGGTGAATGCAGCGTTTCGTTCTCCTACAATCCCGAACACAAAAAAACGCCAGACTCGCTGGCGTTTTTGATAGGTAACGAACGCTTACGAACGTGCACGAGCCTGGTTGCGCAGGGCTTTCACCTGATCGTGATTACGTTGCACGCCGTGGTACTGGCGTTCAACGGTGTCACGAATACTCACCAGATTGTCCTCGTTGATTTTTTCCAGCGCTTTCTTGTAAGCCTTCTTCGCGTGGTCTTCACCACGCTCAGCTTCGTTCAGCACCGCCTCTTCATCTTTGCCGGTGAACATCGACTTCACATCGACCCAACGGCGGTGCAGATCACCGCTGACACTGGTGGAGGTTTCCGGATCACCGCCCAGGGAACGCACAGTGGCCTGCAGCTCGGCAGCGGCAGAGGCGCAGTCGGCGGAGC
This sequence comes from Pseudomonas sp. GW822-FHT02G04, assembly GCF_058802085.1. NCBI lineage: Bacteria > Pseudomonadati > Pseudomonadota > Gammaproteobacteria > Pseudomonadales > Pseudomonadaceae > Pseudomonas > Pseudomonas sp. GW822-FHT02G04. The sequence continues at coordinate 22,286 of NZ_JBXANU010000031.1, read as the reverse complement.
GCTGAATGAACAGATTTTTGAGTTCGGGATTCTTGATGTCTTCAGCGCAAGTCTTGAACCCTTCTTGACCATCTTTACAGGTTTCAATCAGGTCGTTGAGTACAGAGATCGCTTCTTTATTGATGTCGGTCATTTTTCAATTCCTTGCGGTTGATGAAAGATGCAGTCAGTCATTGCACCCCGCATGCCAGCTTCGAATTGATATTTTTTACTTAAATTTCAATACGTTAGATTTTACGGTGAAATCTGTATCCGCTTTTTTTGCATGATCTGTCAATTGGCCTGCATGCAGAATGCCTGTATTTTCCAGACTGTTTTAAATCAAGACGACTGATGATGAATCCCGAAAAGCTCGAACTGCTGATTACCCGTGAAATGCCCTTCGGCAAATACAAGGGCCGCATCATCGCTGACCTGCCCGGCCAGTATCTGAACTGGTTCGCTCGTGAAGGTTTCCCTCACGGGGAACTGGGCGGTTTGCTGGCCTTGATGCAGGAAATCGACCACAACGGTCTCTCGGAACTGCTCGAACCGCTGCGCGCCAAGCACGGCAAACCTGCCCCTCGTCACTGACCCGCCCTACTTCACCGAGTCGCTCATGCCCGATAACGCCCGCCGTACCCGCGATGAAGCCTTTTGGCGGACCTTTGCCGACCGTTATGCAGTCGAACCCGGCCCCCTGAACCTGGAGAACGGTTACTTCGGGCGCATGTCACGCACCGTGGTCGAGGAGTATCAGCGCAACATCGAGTTCATCAACCGCGGCAGCTCGGTGTATGTGCGCCAGCGCTTCGAACAGGACGAAAGCGTCAAGATTCGCGCACAGCTGGCCGAGCTGATCGGCGCCCCGGCCGAAGCCGTCGCCTTCACCCGCAACGCCTCGGATGGCCTGCAATCGCTGATCCGCAACTACAATCGCCTGGAACCGGGCGATCAGGTCCTGCTGTGCGATCTGGAGTACGACACGGTCAAGAGCGCGATGCGTTGGCTGGCCCGCTATCGAGGCGTGGAAGTGATCGAGATCGAGCACCGTCACCCCGCCAGTTTCGACAGCTTGCTGACCACGTACCGCGAAGCGTTCGTGCGTTATCCGCGACTGAAGCTGATGGCCCTGACCCACGTCACCCATCGCACCGGCCTGGTGATGCCGGTGCAGGCGATTGCCGCTGCCGCCAGGGAGCATGGCATCGATATAATCCTCGACGGCGCCCATGCTCTCGGCCAGATCGAGTTCAACCTCGATGAGCTGGGCATCGCCTTTGCCGGCTACAACCTGCACAAATGGATCGGTGCGCCGCTGACTCTCGGCTTCATTTACATCGCGCCCGAGCGCCTGGCCGACATCGACCCGGACATGGGCGAGATGCATTTCCCGATCACCGACATTCGCGCCCGCACGCCATACAGCACCCCGAACATCCCGGCCCTGCTGACCCTGCCGCTGGTGTTCGAAGAGCATCAGACCATGGGCGGTTCCGTCGCCAAGGGTGCACGGCTCAATTACCTGCGCAACCGCTGGGTCGATGCCGTTCGGGGGCTACCGGGGATCGAAGTCATGACCCCCGATGACCCGCGCCTGTATTGCGGCATTACCTCGATGCGCTTTACCGGGCATGCCGACCAACAAGTGATGGTCGAGCGCCTGCTCAACGACTACAACCTGTTTACCGTGGCGCGCAGCGGCGCAGCATGTGGCCCGTGTATCCGCATTACGCCGGGGCTCACCACCACTGCTGCCGACATGGATCGGCTGGCCCGGGCGCTGAGTGAATTACGCTGACGTCACACGGTGTACTTGTCGAAGTCCTCGGGCTTGATTTGCGATGACACCGCAAACGTGTCGACACCGATGGTCATGTGCCCGAAAAAGCCGTCCTCATTCGAGTCTCGACCGATGGTGTGAATGTTCAGGGTCGAGGCCTCGCCGCCCATGCGCTGATAAAACATATCCTGCGCATTGGTCAGCGGTGAAACGGCTCGACCGCTGTACTCACGGGCGTTGAGCACCGACCTTGATGCGACCTCGGGAAAGTAAAGCTGGCCGACCCAGGCGACGTGCCGCTCTTCCAGATAGTTATTGCCGGCCGTAATGCGTACCGCGACGTGGATGTGTAAAGCGCGGCCGGCATAGAACCCCGGATAAATCGTGGTAAACCGCACGATGCCCATTTTGTCGGTGAATTGCCCACCACGCAGGTAGGTGTCGTCGTCGGTGCGCGGGATCGACCCGATATCATCCACATTGACTTCCTTGTCCGGGTTGATCTTGCTCCAGCCCGAATACGCCCCGCGCGCATTGCAATGCCAGATATCGACCAATGCCCCGGTAACCGGTTGACCGGTCATGGCATCGATGATCGTGAGCCGCAGCACCAAGGGGACGCCGTCCATGCCTTCGCTGATGTTTCGTCTGATCAGTTTCGGGTTTCGAAAATACGGACCGGCGATCTGCTCGGGTGACAGTTGATAAACCGGTGAAGGGGATGCAATTGCAGTGTTGTCGTCCATGACATTCTCTCTTCCATAAGATGAACGCAGGTTAACGCTGGACGTGCGACGAGATGCGGTAACTATGTATCGCGTGATGTCCCGCAGGTTTTCATCAGGCAAAAAAAAACGGTGCACCGACCAAGCGCACCGTAAAGCCGTAGAACACACAACGAAGTGTTTGGTAAATCCGGTAAATTAGATCAATCCAGCAGGGCCAACGCCTCGGCGGTGCACTCCTGGATGCGGGCCCAGTCGCCGTTCTTGATCCACTCGGGGTCAAGCATCCAGCTACCGCCCACGCACATCACGTTTTTCAACGCCATGTAGCTCTTGATGTTGGCCGGGCTGACGCCGCCGGTCGGGCAGAATTTAACTTCGCCGAACGGGCCGCCCAAGGCCTTGATGGCCGCGACGCCGCCGCTGACTTCCGCCGGGAACAGCTTGAAGCGGCGATAACCCAGGCAATAGCCTTCCATGATGCCGGAGGCGTTGCTGATGCCCGGCAACAGCGGGATCGGGCTGGCGACACTGGCTTCGAGCAGGTCACGGGTGATGCCTGGCGTCACGATGAACTGCGAACCGGCGGCTTCGGCAGCGGCCAGCATGCTGCGATCAAGCACCGTACCGGCGCCGGTCACCAGTTCCGGACGCTTCTCGCGCAGGATCTGGATGGCCTTGAGACCGAACTGCGAACGCAGGGTCACTTCCAGCGCCGTGAGGCCACCGGCGGCCAGGGCGTCGGCCAACGGCAGCACGTCCTGTTCACGAGCGATGGTGATCACCGGCAGGATCCGCGCCTTGGCGCAAAGGCTGTCGATCAGGGCAACTTTGTCCGCCATGGAAACGGTCGGGGATGTGTTTGTCATAGCGGCTGATCCTTGGTTCATGGGCACCAGTAAATCTCTAACGTAGGTTGCAGAAACGCCCGAATCGGCATGGCGGCGACATCGTCACCGGCCAGTGCGGCGCTCAGGGTGGTCAGCTTGGACTGACCGGAAATCGATAGAACGGTGTGCCTGGCCGAAGCCAGCAGCGCGCGACTCATGGTCAGGCGCTGATGCGGTACGGTCGGCGCCAGCATCGGCCAGCAGCGACGGCTGCCGTCGACTTTCAAGGCGTCGGCCAGGTTCGGGCTGTTGGGGAACAGCGACGCGGTGTGACCGTCGTCGCCCATGCCCAGCACCAGCACATCGATCGCCGGTAATTCGGCGAGCAAGCGATCAGCCTGCTCGGCGGCCTGTTCCAGGTTGGCGGTGGCACTGTAGAGGCTCAGGAACTGGGCCTTGGCCGCCGGGCCTTGCAACAGGTAACGCTTGAGCAGACCGGCATTGCTGTCGGCATGCTCCACCGGCACCCAGCGCTCGTCAGCCAGGCTGACCACCACCTTCGACCAGTCCAGCGCCTGCTTGGCCAAGTGCTGGAAAAACGCCACCGGGCTGCGCCCACCGGACACCACCAGCGTCGCGGCGCCTTGTGCGGCAATCGCCTCGCTCAGTTGTCTGGCTACCGTCAATGCCAGGCCTTCGGCCAGCAGCACCGGGCTTTTGAACTCATGGGCGCTGACGCCCTGAGGCAGTTTCAATTTAGATATCGCCATACCACGACCTCCCGTCCCGCGTGATCAGTGCAATGGAGCTCATCGGCCCCCACGACCCGGCCGCGTACGGCTTGGGCGCATCACCGGACTTTTTCCACCCGGCGATCAACTGGTCACACCACTTCCACGCGGCTTCGATTTCATCTTTACGGACAAACAGGTTCTGATTGCCACGCATCACTTCCAGCAACAACCGCTCGTAGGCATCGGGAATCCGTGCGCTACGCCAGGTGTCGGAAAAATTCAGCTGCAACGGACCGCTGCGCAGCTGCATGCCCTTGTCCAGGCCTTGTTCTTTGGTCATCACGCGCAAGGAAATGCCTTCGTCCGGTTGCAGGCGGATGATCAGTTTGTTGCTGATCTGCAAGCGCTGCTCGGGGGCGAAGATGTAGTGCGACGGTTCCTTGAAGTGGATGACGATCTGCGACAGCTTCTGCGGCATGCGCTTGCCGGTGCGCAGGTAAAACGGCACGCCGGCCCAACGCCAGTTGCGAATGTCGGCACGCAGGGCAACGAAGGTTTCGGTGTCGCTCTGGGTATTGGAGTTAGGCTCCTCCAGATACCCGGGCACCGATTTGCCTTCGCTGTGACCGGCGATGTACTGGCCGCGCACCACTTGAGTAGTCAGGCCTTCCGGGCTGATCGGCGCCAGTGCCTTGAGGACTTTGACTTTCTCGTCACGGATGCTGTCGGCGGACAGGTCGGCCGGCGGGTCCATGGCGATCAGGCACAGCAACTGCAGCAGGTGATTCTGGATCATGTCCCGCAGCTGGCCGGCCTTGTCGAAGTAACCCCAACGGCCTTCGATCCCGACCTGCTCGGCCACGGTGATTTCCACGTGGGAGATGTAATTCTGGTTCCACTGGGTTTCGAACAGGCTGTTGGCGAAACGCAGGGCGATCAGGTTTTGTACGGTCTCTTTTCCCAGGTAGTGGTCGATGCGGTAGGTGCGGTTCTCCGGGAAGAACTGCGCCACGGAGTCGTTGACCTTGCGTGAAGATTCCAGGTCCGAACCGATGGGTTTTTCCAGCACCACGCGGGTGTTTTCGGCCAGACCGACCTTCGACAGATTCTCGCAAATGGCACCGTAAACCGCCGCCGGCGTGGCGAAGTAGGCAATCACCCGCTGGGCGCTGCCGGCCTGTTCGGCCAATGCGACGTAATCGTCAGCCTTGAGGAAGTCGACGTGCAGGTAGCTCAAACGGGCCAGGAAGCGCTCGAGCACGGCTTCATCCAGCTCTTTGGCGCCCACGTAGCGACGCAACTCAGTGGCGATGAACGCCAGGTGCTGTTGCTCGGTGCCAGGTTCACGGGCCAGCGCGATAATGCGCGTATCCTCATGAAGAAGGCCGGCGCCATCGAGTTGATAAAGGGCAGGAAACAGCTTGCGCAAGGCTAGATCGCCGAGAGCGCCGAACAAGGCAAAGGTGCACGGTTCAACCGTAATCGAAGGCATGATGTTTGTTCTTTTATCAAGTTAAGCTACAAATACCTTTTTTCAAGGCATCACTCAAGGGAAAATGTAGTAATAACCACAACATTTTCGCAAAATATAGATTCCGAGTGGTGGTCGGTCGGAGCCATCAGTAGGATAGGCCACCGTTATGGGCCGTATCAAAGGCCCAATTTGCATAGCCGAGCGCTTGTTTGCGCAGGTGAATTTAGGAACCTCATATGGACCGCGTGCGAAATTTACTGGAACAGATCCAGAGTCGCCTTGAAGACCTGAACAAGGCAGAACGCAAAGTCGCCGAAGTGATCCTGCTCAACCCACAGCAGGCTACCCGGTTCAGCATCGCCGCCCTCGCCCAGGCCGCGTCGGTCAGCGAGCCGACGGTCAACCGTTTCTGCCGCTCGTTCGGTGTCAGCGGCTACCCTGAACTGAAACTGCAACTGGCACAGAGCCTGGCCAGCGGCGCGGCATATGTCAGCCGCGCGGTGGAAGCCGACGACAACCCCGAGGCTTACACCCAGAAGATCTTCGGCAGCGCCATCGCGTCCCTGGACAGCGCCTGCCAGGCACTGGACCCGAACCTGATCAGCCGCGCCGTCGACCTGTTGATCCAGGCCCGGCAGATCCACTTCTTCGGCCTCGGCGCCTCGGCCCCGGTGGCACTGGATGCGCAGCACAAATTCTTCCGCTTCAACCTGGCGGTGACCGCCCATGCCGATGTGCTGATGCAACGCATGATTGCCTCGGTGGCCCACACCGGTGAGTTGTTTGTGATCATTTCCTACACCGGCCGCACCCGCGAACTGGTGGAAGTGGCGCGCATCGCCCGGGAAAACGGCGCTTCGGTGCTGGGGCTGACGGCCGAGGGTTCGCCACTGGCCAAGGCCAGCACCTTGAGCCTGAACATTCCGTTGCCGGAAGACACCGACATTTACATGCCAATGACCTCGCGGATCATTCAGTTGACCGTGCTCGATGTGCTCGCCACCGGCATGACCTTGCGCCGGGGCGTGGATTTCCAGCCGCATTTGCGCAAGATCAAGGAAAGCCTGAATGCCAGTCGGTATCCGATTGGGGATGAGTTTAATTAACCCACCATGATCGTTCCCACGCTCCCGCGTGGGAACGCAGCCCGTGACGCTCCGCGTCACTGGACGCGGAGCGTCCCTTGAGGCATTCCCACGCAGAGCGTGGGAACGATCACCCGCGCCTGCAAACTCAAATGCGCCCTCTCCCCCGGCGCCAGGCACAGGCTGTCGGTGCCACCGCTGGCCGCTTCCACACAGACGAACTCTGAAATCTCGTTCCAGCTCACGCCCAGCAATGGCCGCGAGCCAGGATGCCAGACCACCGTGTCCGCATGATCACCGGTGTCGATGCACAGTTCGCGCTGCCAGGCGTGGTCCTTGAGCTGCAATTCGCCGTCATGCTGGAACACGCGCTGACACCCACCGTCGACCCGCAACTCGCCTTCCTGTTGGCAAACCTGGCGGTTCAACTGGTCGTAACCTTGCGCGCCCTCGAGCCCAGACAGCGCTATCTCACCGACGTCGCCAATACGCCAATAGGCGTGCAACGCCTGACTCAACTGGCACGGCATGTCGTCCTGATGCACAGTGCTCAGGTGCAAATCCATACGCTCGCCCAGGTGCGCGTGCAAGTCCACTTGCCAGTCGCACAGCTGTAACTGCCAGTGCAGGCGCACGCCATCGTCGTCACTGCTGCTGTCGAGCAATTTCCAGTCGAGCAGGCGCGCCCAGCCATGGGACGGCCAGGCGTTTTCGCTTGGGTGGCGGCCATACCACGGCCAGCACACCGGCACACCGCCGCGAATCGCACCGACGTGCGGCCATTTTGCCGCGCACCACAGCCAGGGTTTCTGGCCCTTTGGCTGGAAGTGCAGCAACTGCGCGCCCTGACGACTGAACACCGCCTGACACAGCGGATGGTCGATCACCAGCACGTCGCGCATCTGATAGCGCTCCCACGCAAACACCGGACGTTCGCGCAAGGATTTGAAGAAGCGTTGTAGCGGATGCTCAAGCATGTGCCACGGTCCTGAAAATCATTGGTGTACTCACAACCCCTGAAAATAACAGCGCTCTTGTAGCCAGTGAACTTTCTGTGGCGAGGGAGCTTGCTCCCGTTGGGCTGCGAAGCGGCCCTAAAACCATTCACTGCGGTGCTTCAGCCAAACCGAACTCGCCGCGTTTACGACTGCTTCGCAGCCGAGCGGGAGCAAGCTCCCTCGCCACAACAGCATTCGCCAGCAGCCTGGTTAGCCAGCCCCAAAAAAAAGCGGACAGCCATGGCTGTCCGCAAAAATGCGCACATAGAGAGGAGCTTATCGCAACAGTGTTAGAACACCGACTGAATTTTCAGGCCGGCGACCAACGCGTTATCAACTTCATCCACACCACCTGGGTGAGTGATGTATTGCAGGTTAGGACGCACCGTCAGCCAGTTGGTAACGTGGAAACCGTAGTTGATCTCGTAGTTGTACTCGGTGCTGCGCAGTGGCGCGAACAGTGGATCGTTGTAGTCGGTGACACCATTGGCGGCGTTGACCAACTCGGCGTTTTTCTTCACATCATCGTTGACATGGATACGGGAGAAACCGATCCCGACGTCGTCTTTTGGACGAGCATCGAACGGGCCCTTGTAAACAAACATCAGCGACTGGTAGTTGTCGACGAAGTTGGTGTCCTTGTCGTGGAAGGTAGCGTTGGCCGCGATGTTCAGACCGCGGGAAGCATCACCGTTGTGGGTGGTGAGTTGTTGCTGCGCCACAAACCAGTAGCCGTGCTTGCTGTCGTGGCTGCGGAAGGCGTTGCCGGTGGTCGCTGCATCGTTGCCGTCGTCGTCTTTACGGACGTCATTGGCGTCGGCAGTGCTCTTGTAGTAACCGACACGGTATTCGCCCGGCAGGTTGTTGACCTTCGGCGACCAGACCAATTCAACCGGCAAGACGGTGCCCTTGGTACCACTGCCGCTGAGCTTGAAGCCGTTACCGTGTTCAAGTTGCGATGGGTTCTGGTTGTACGCGCCGATCTGCGCATAGAACTCAGGCGTGATGTTGTACTTCACGCGAATCGCTGCCTGCATGACCGGCCAGTTGTACCAGATACCGGTCGCCCAGTTACCCGCCTGGGAACCGCAGAATGCCAGGTTCTGGAACTCGCAAGGGAAGGTGTTGAAGTCTTCGCCCTCGCCGAAGTAACCGGCCTTGACGTCCAGTTTCCCGTCGAGGAACTGGTGCTTGATCCACAGCTGGGTCAGACGGACCATGTGGCCACGGCCGTAGACTTCCTGCGAGGAGCTCAAGGTGCCGGCACGCGGGTCGCCGACACGGTCATTGGAGATGTTCTGACCGTTACGGTTGGTGAGCTGGATCTTGGCCTGGGTGTTATCCCAGCCCCACAGTTTTTGCAGATCCAGCGCCACGCCCAGACCAAACTGGTCGGCATAACGGGCTGTCTTGTCGTCGTTGTAGCCGCCGTGCAGGTTGGCGCCCACTTCACCGACATAGTCGGCCTTGATGTCGATACCTTGCTCGATCAGCTTGGTCCGCTCACCACCCCAGTCCCCCGTCATCCACTGGGAATCGGCACTGAACGCGTCAGCCGCGTGTACGCTACCGGCCAGCATCATCGCCGCAACCGCTGACAATTGGCAGATCAGCTGAGCGTTGTTCTTCTTCTTCATCCCTACATCCTCGTTTTATTGTTATTAACTGTTTTTATCTAACGCGGTTTACATCGATTGCGACGGATGTCTCCATCCGCCACTAATCCCCCCTGTGAGAGCGGGCTTGCTCGCTCCCACATTTGATCTTCAGCGGCCTTTGAACTGGGCCACGTTGGCGCTATGAGCTTCGGTTTTTGGTACACCGGCAACCCCCAGACGCTCACCGGTCTTGGCATCGAACAGCAGCACTTTCGATGGATCGAATTGCAGCGTCAGGGTCTCGCCCGGGGCCGGTGCGACGTCCGGTGCCAGACGGCAGCAGACCTTGGTGTCGTTGAGATTGACGAATACCAGGGTGTCGGGACCGGTCGGTTCGGTGACCTGCACTTCGGCGCGGATGGTCGGCAGACCGTTGGCTTCGCCGTTCGCCAGCACGATTTGCTCCGGGCGCATGCCGAGGATCACTTCGCGGTCTTCGAGACCGGCATCCTGCATGCCCAGCGGCAATTCGCAGCGCGCCTGACCGCTGTCGAGCAGCGCCAACAGACGGCCGTCCTTGCGCTGCAAACGCAGGGGGATGAAGTTCATCGGCGGCGAACCGATGAAGCTCGCCACGAACAGGTTGGCCGGGTTGTTGTAGATGTCTTTCGGCGTACCGAACTGCTGGATGATCCCGTCCTTCATCACCGCCACTTTGTCGCCCAGCGTCATCGCTTCGATCTGGTCGTGGGTCACGTAGACCGTGGTGGTTTTCAGGCGCTGGTGCATCAGTTTCATTTCGGTGCGCATCTCGACCCGCAGCTTGGCGTCGAGGTTGGACAGCGGTTCGTCGAACAGGTAGATCTTCGGCCGACGCGCCAACGCCCGGCCCATGGCCACGCGCTGTTGCTGGCCACCGGAGAGCTGACCCGGCTTGCGGTTGAGCAGGTGTTCGATTTGCAGCAGCTTGGCCACGCGAGCGACTTCCGCGTCGATGTCGGCGGCGGGCATCTTGCGGATCTTCAAACCGAACGCGATGTTTTCGCGCACGCTCATGGTCGGGTACAGCGCATAGGACTGAAACACCATGGCGATGTCGCGGTCTTTGGGGCTCATGCCGCTGACGTCCTGGTCACCGATCATGATCGCGCCGCCGGTGATGGTCTCAAGGCCGGCGATGCAATTCATCAGGGTCGATTTACCGCAACCCGAAGGACCTACAAGAATCAGGAATTCACCGTCCTTGATCGACAGCTCAATGTTCTTGAGGGTGTCCGGCAGGCCGGGGCCATAGGTTTTGTTTACATTGCGAAGTTCGAGCGTAGCCATGATTACCCCTTGACTGCGCCGGCCGTCAGCCCGCGCACGAAATACTTACCTGCGACCACATAGACCAGCAGGGTCGGCAGCCCGGCGATCATTGCCGCCGCCATATCAACGTTGTATTCCTTGGCCCCGGTACTGGTGTTGACCAAGTTGTTCAACGCCACCGTAATGGGTTGCGAATCACCGCTTGAGAACACCACGCCGAACAGGAAGTCGTTCCAGATCTGAGTGAACTGCCAGATCAGGCAGACCATGATGATCGGGGTGGACATCGGCAGGATGATCAAGCGGAAGATGGTGAAGAACCCCGCGCCATCGAGCCGCGCCGCCTTCACCAGCGCATCGGGAACGCTGACGTAGTAGTTACGGAAAAACAGCGTGGTGAACGCCAGGCCGTAGACCACGTGCACGAACACCAGGCCTGTCGTCGTGCTGGCCAGGCCCATCTTGCCGAGGGTGAACGAGGCCGGCAGCAGGACCGTCTGGAATGGCAGGAAGCAACCGAACAGCAGCAGGCCGAAGAACAACTGCGACCCGCGAAAGCGCCACATCGACAGCACATAGCCGTTCAACGCACCGATGGCCGTGGAGATCATTACCGCCGGAACGGTGATCTTGATCGAGTTCCAGAAGTACCCGTCAACCGTGCCCCAGGCCTTGATCCAGCCAATACCGCTGACCACGGTCGGCCAGCTCAGCAGGTTGCCGGAATTGATGTCTTCCGGCGTCTTGAAGCTGGTCAACAGCATGACCACCAGTGGTATCAGGTACAGCAATACCGCAAAGAGCAGCACGCCATAGATCGCGATGCGACTCAGGCTGATGGCAGGTTTGGCAGCGAAACTAGTCATGACGTTTGGCCCTCAGCTCGGAGTACAGGTAAGGCACGATGATCGCGAGAATCGCACCGAGCATCAGAATCGCACTGGCCGAGCCCATGCCCATCTGGCCGCGACTGAAGGTGAAGGAATACATGAACATCGCAGGCAGATCGGAGGAATAACCCGGGCCACCGGCGGTCATTGCCGCTACCAGGTCGAAACTCTTGATAGCGATGTGGGCCAGGATCATTACTGCGCTGAAGAACACCGGGCGCAGGCTCGGCAACACCACTTTCAGGTAAATGCGCGGCATGCTCGCGCCATCGATCTGGGCGGCACGGATGATCGATTGATCAACGCCACGCAGACCGGCGAGGAACATCGCCATGATAAAGCCCGAGGCTTGCCATACCGCCGCGATCACCAGGCAGTACACAACGCGATCCGGATCGATCAACCAGTCCAGGCGAAAGCCTTCCCAGCCCCAGTCACGCAGCAATTTGTCCAGGCCCATGCCCGGGTTGAGCAGCCACTTCCAGGCGGTACCGGTGACGATCATCGAAAGCGCCATCGGGTACAGGTAAATGGTGCGAATGAAACCTTCGCGACGAATGCGCTGATCAAGAAACACCGCCAGCAACACACCGATCACCAGGGTGATGCCGATGAACATGCCGCCGAAAAGCGCCAGGTTCTTGCTCGCTACCCACCAGCGATCGTTGTCGAACAGCCGCTGGTACTGCGCCAGACCCGCCCATTTGTAAGTCGGCAGGAAGGTCGAAGTGGTGAACGACAGGACGAAGGTCCACAGGATATAGCCATAGAACCCCACCAAAACAATGAACATGCTCGGCGCCAGCACCAGCTTGGGGAGCCAGCGCTGCAGTGCATCGAACGGCGAGGCCTTGCTGAACACAGCAACAGAACTCATGGGAAGATCCAGTACGAAGAGAAAGGATTACAAGCGCTTTCCCTTGTGGGAGCGGTCCTCGCGAGCGTGTCGTGTCAGTACCGACAGGGTGCCTGACACTGCACTTTCGCGAGCAAGCCCACTCCCACAGGGGGTTGCACGGCTAACGGTTACTTGGCCGCTTTAATGGCAGTGCCGAGTTGCTTGGCGGCAGTGGCAGGATCGGCTTTCGGATCGTTGATGAAGTTGGTCACCACATCAAAGAAAGCACCCTGTACCGCCAGCGTGGTCGCCATGTTGTGCGCCATGCTCGGCTGCAAGCCACCGGTCTTGGCGTCCGCCAGGAAGTCCTTGGCAGCAGTCTGGGCGCAGGAGTCGAAACCATACTTGCCCATGTCGCTCAGCATGTCGTTTCGAACCGGGATCGAGCCCTTGTTGATGCTGAAGACTTTCTGGAAGTTCTCACCCAGCACGATCTTGGCAATGTCCTGCTGAGCTGCAGCAGTGCCCTTGTCTTTCTGCTTGAACACGGCCAGCGAGTCGATGTTGTAGGTGAAGGCCTTGTCGGTGCCCGGGAAGGCTACGCACTCGTAATCCTTGCCGGCGACTTTCTTGGCCGCTGTCCACTCGCTCTTGGCCCAGTCACCCATGATCTGCATGCCGGCCTTGCCGTTGATGACCTTGGCCGCCTCCAGGTTCCAGTCCTGGCCTTTGCCGTCGGCGTCCATGTAGGTCGCGACTTTCTTCAGCTCGGTCAGCGCCTTGACCATGTCAGGACCGGTCAGCGCCGCGTTATCCAGATCGACCAGGGCTTTCTTGTAGCCATCGACGCCCATGACCGACAGGACCACCGCTTCGAACACGGTGCTGTCTTGCCAAGGCTGGCCACCGTGGGCAAGCGCAATGAAGCCCGCAGCCTTGAGCTTGTCACCGGCCGCGTAGAATTCCTGAAGGGTGGTTGGCGCTTTTTCGATGCCGGCTTTCTTGAAGACTTCCGGATTGATCCACAACCAGTTGACGCGGTGAATGTTCACCGGCACGGCCACATAGTTACCGTCGTACTTCACGGTATCGGAGACTTTCTTGTCGAGCAGGCTGTCCCACTTCTCAGCTTTGGCAGCGTCTTTCAAGACGTCGGTATCGAGCAGACCGGTAGACGCCCATTCCTGAATGTCCGGACCTTTGATCTGCGCTACGCCCGGCGGGTTACCGGCAACGGCGCGGCTTTTGAGTACGGTCATGGCCGTGGCACCGCCACCGCCGGCGACTGCGCCGTCTTTCCAGGTGAAACCGTCTTTTTCGACTTGAGCCTTGAGCACATCGACAGCCGCTTTTTCACCACCAGACGTCCACCAGTGAACGACTTCCACCGAACCTTTGGAATCGGCAGCAAGGGCACTGAGCGGGAATGCAGCAACGGGAAGCAGTGAAGCGAGAGAAATGACAGTAGCGAGGCGAGAAATCGCATTCATCTAGTAGTACCTTTCTTGTTGTTATGCATGCAAGTCTGGTGCTTGCGCTGCATAGGATTTTAAACAGGGGATCGCCCTTCGCAGGTAACGAAGGGACGCGCGAATGTCACCACATGGTTACACAGGAGAGCTCTGGGACAATTGCGCCAGCGCACTGGCCATGCTCGGTGCCAACGACAGGCGCGGGATCAATACGGCTTGCCAGGCGTGATACAGGTCGGGTTTACCGGCCCAGATATCGGCGCTCGGGCGATTCAGCGGATCGAGCTCGTGATGCCAGCTGCCATCGCAGCGGTCGACGAAATGACTGTCACAGAATTCCCAGAACAGTCGGTACCAACGCTCGTATTGCTCATCACCGGTGCGTTTTAGCAGCGCACTGGCGGCGGCGCTGGCTTCGCAATGAGTCCAGTGCAAACGATGACGAACCACCGCGCGATTGTCCCAATCGAGGGTGTAGACAATGCCCGGCGCACCGTCGACGTCCCAGCCGTGACGGCAATTGTGTTCGAAGAGTTTTTGCGCATCGGTGGCCAGCCAGCCCGGTGTGAGCATCCCGGCCTGTACCCGCGCGGCTTCGAGGTGCAGCAACAGCCGCGCCCATTCGAAACCATGACCCGGCGTGATGCCGTAAGGGCGGAAACCGTCGGCCGGGTTGTCGTGGTTGTAGTCGCGCAGCGGCTGCCAGTCGCGGTCGAAATGCTCGACCACCAGGTAATCGTTGGCGGCGGCATGATCGTGAATAACCCGTTCGACGATGCGCTGCGCGCGAATCAGCCAGCGGTTGTCCTCGGTGACATCGGCCAAGGCGAGGAAGGCTTCGGTGGCGTGCATGTTGCTGTTGGCGCCGCGATAGGCTTCCTCGCAACTGAAGTCGCGGTTGAAGGACTCGCGCATGGCGCCCTCCTCCTCGCTCCAGAAATGGCTGTCGATGATGTGGATCGCATCGTCGAGCAAGGCTTGCGCACCGGGCCGTTGAGCGACCACCGCAGAACTCGCGGCCAACGCCACGAAGGCATGCAGGTAGGCGGCTTTGCCGGTATTGCCGTCGCGGTGTTCGGGTGTGGCGAACCAGCCACCGTGTTCGGCGTCACGCAGCGGCCCGCTGAGGGCTTTGATGCCGTGATCCACCAGCTCGGCGAACCCCGGCAAACCCTGGATGTGGGCCATGGCGAAGCTGTGGGTCATGCGCGCGGTGTTCATGGTTTCGGCTTGGGCGCTGGCTGGGAGGCGCCCCTTTTCATCAAGATTGCCGAAGCCTTCGGGAAGCTTTGAAGCCCTGGCAAACGCCAACAGGCGCAGGCCTTCGGCGGCGAGCCATTGCTGATGGGCAGGCGCGTTCAGCCAACTGCTGAAGGCGGGTTGGAAGGTGTCCATGCGGTACCTTTTTTTGTTGTTATGACTGGGATCAGTCTAAACAACGGGTGGTGGCGGGCAGGTAACGAAGGGGGAGCGTTATGTCACCGACCTGTGACATTCACCCCAATTTTGAAGTGAGTGGTTACTTGTGGCGAGGGAGCTTGCTCCCGTTGGACTGCGCAGCAGTCCCTCTTTCAGGGCCGCTCCGCGCCCCAGCGGGAGCAAGCTCCCTCGCCACAGGGTCGCTTTCAATCCATTGGTCGCGGCAACTGCAACGTCACACGCAACCCGCCTTCACGCAGGTTTTGCAGGCTGACTTCACCGCCATGGCTATGGGCGATGTTGCGCGCAATCCCCAGCCCAAGGCCATAACCCTGCTGCTGCCCGGCCAGGCGGAAGTGCGGCTCGAACACTTGCTCCAGCCGCTGCTCCGGCACACCCGGACCTTCGTCGTCGACATGCAGCACGAACGCACTCTCGTCGTCATCGATGTGCAGATGCGCGTTCTGCCCGTACTTCAAGGCGTTGTCGATCAGGTTGCCAATGCAGCGCTTGAGCGCCAGTGGCTTGCCGGGATACGGCGCCAGCGCCCGCCCCTGCTGAGTCACGCGGCCGTTGCCGTTAGGCGCCAGATACGGTTCCACCAGGCAGTCGAGCACATGATTGAGGTCTACCGGCTCGATGTTTTCGTGGATGTCGGTGTCTTTCACGCATTGCAGCGCGCCTTTGACCAGCAACTCCAGCTCATCCAGATCACGCCCGAACTTGGCTTGCAGTTTCTCGTCTTCAAGCAATTCGACCCGCAGTCGCAGCCGAGTGATCGGTGTGCGCAAGTCATGGGAAATCGCGCTGAACAACTGGCTGCGCTCGGTCAGGTAACGGCTGATGCGTTCACGCATCGCATTGAACGCGCGACCGACTTCCACCACTTCACTGCCGCCACCCTGAGCAACCGGTTCGACGTCGGCCCCCAGGGACATGTCCCGCGCCGCCCGCGCCAATCGCTTGAGCGGCCGGCTCTGCCAGTGCACCAGCAGGCCGATGAACAGCAGCAAGAAGCCGCTGGTGAGTACGATGAACCAGACTTGCTGTGCCGGCAGGCCTTGCTCTTCAAGACTGGTGTAGGGTTCGGGCAACAACGAGGCGATGTACAGCCATTCGCCCGGCGCCATCTGGATTTGCGTGACCAGCACCGGTGGGTTCACTGGCTCCAGGGTCAACGCGTAGTGCGCCCAGGAGCGTGGCAATTCATCGAGTTTCAGCCCGCTATTGAAGATCCGCAGGTCTTCGGGGCTGACGAACGTCACCGAAATATCCGCGTCCTGGCCCAGCGACTGGCGCAGCACTTCGTCCACCGCTTTGAGCACCGCTTCTTTGCGCGGCGTGATCGGCAGCACTTCCATTCCCAAGGGTTTGTCGTTGAGGGTCACCACGAACCGGGTGCCACCCATGCTACGCAACTGGTCGAGCACCAGCGGCCTGAACGCCACCGGCAACGAGCGGAAATAACTGACACTGGCCGTCATCGAATGGGCCAGGCTGCGGGCGCTGGTGACCAGGCCTTCAAGTTGCGTGGCGCGCAGTTGCGAAACCCAGATCACGCTCGACAGTGTCTGGGCAAACAGCACCGCCAACAGGGTCAGCAGCAACATGCGCCCGAGCAGCGAACGCGGCACCGGCACGCGCCCGGCGAGCTTGCGCAGGAACTCAGTGGCCATTGCCGGCAACCACGTTGGCCGCTAGTTGGTAGCCGCTGCCCCGCACGGTCCGGATCAGCCGCGGCGGTTTTTCGGTGTCGCGCAGGCGCTGGCGCAAACGGCTGACCGCCATGTCGACGATTCGATCGAGCGGCATCAGGTCACGGCCACGGGTGGCGTTGCCAATGGTGTCGCGGTCGAGGATTTCCTGCGGGTGATCGAGGAACAGTTTCAGCAGGGCGAAATCGGCGCCGGAGAGAATCACTTCCTCGCCGTCGGTGTGGAACAGTCGATGGCTGACCATGTCCAGCCGCCATTCGTCGAAGGCCAGCACTTCGCCACCGGAACGCTCCTGACCGAACTGCGCGCGGCGCAACAACGCTTTGATCCGCGCCTGTAATTCACGGGGGCTGAAGGGTTTGCCGAGGTAGTCGTCGGCGCCCAGTTCCAGGCCGATGACGCGGTCGGCCTCGTCGGAGCTGGCGGTGAGCATGATGATCGGCACGTGAGCCTGGCGCGGGTGCTGGCGGATCCAGCGGCAGAGGCTGAAACCGTCTTCGTCCGGCAGCATCACGTCGAGGATCACCAGATCGCTCGGCGCCTCGTTCAGCGCCTGACGAAAGCCTGCGCCATCGGGCGTGGTACGAACCTGGAAACCGGCACGGGTCAGGTAGGTGTCCAGCAACTCGCGTATCTCTTGATCGTCATCGACCAACAAAATCGACTTGTTGACTGAGCTCACGGCGGCATCCTTGTTGTTTGTGTTGGGGAGGATTATGCCTTACGGAAATCTGATGACGAATTCGATCGTTCCCACGCTCTGCGTGGGAACGCTTCAAGGGACGCTCCGCGTCCAGTGACGCCGAGCGTCCCGGGCTGCATTCCCACGCAGAGCGTGGGAACGATCATTACTGCGCCTGCTCCAGCGCCACACCCGCGCCAACAAGGCCGGAATACGGCGCTGTCACCAGCCACACCGGAATGCCTTTGAAGTAATCGCTCATGCAGCCCTTGTCGGCGAAGCACCGGGCGAAACCGCTTTCGATAAAGAAATCGGCAAACCGTGGAATCACCCCGCCAACGATGTACACGCCACCCCGTGCGCCGGTGGTCAGCACGTTGTTGCCGGCCACGCGACCGAGCCAGCAGCAGAACTGCTCGAGCACTTCCAGGGCAATCGGATCGCCCGCCAGCCCGGCCTTTGTGATCGCCTCAGGCGTGTCGAGCACAGGTGTGTGACCGTCCACCGCGCAGATCGCCCGGTAGACCCGCGGCAAACCACTGCCGCTCAATGCCGTTTCAGCGCTGACATGGCCGATCTCGCTGAAGATGTGTTGCCACAGTTGGGTTTCCCGCGGGCTGCTCAGCGGCAGATCGACGTGACCGCCCTCCCCCGGCAACGCGGCAAAACGGCCCTCGCCCAGATCGAGCAACGTGCCCACGCCCAGCCCCGTACCCGGGCCGATCACCACTGCTGGCCGCAACGGCTCCGGCTTGCCTTCGCAGACCACCCGGAACTCGCCCGGCTGCAAGCGGGTCATGCCCAGCGCCATGGCCGAGAAATCGTTGACCAGCAGCAGTTGATCCACCTGCAAGGTCTTGCAGAAAGCCTTGCGACTGAGCCGCCAGTGATTGTTGGTGAACTTGAATTCATCACCGCTCACAGGGCCCGCCACCGACAGGCACACCGAACCGATCGAACCCGGCGCCAGGCCGAGCCCGTTCAGATAGAGCGCGATTGCCTCCTCCGGGCTGGCGTGGTCTGCCGTCGCCAGCACCTGGACCGATTCCAGCTGCTGGTTTTTCCACAACGCGAAACGTGCGTTGGTCCCACCGATGTCACCGACCAAAGCCAGTTTCAATTAAGCGTCTCCAGGGCAGAAGTAAAGGCGCTGGCGCCTTGCTCTGCGGAGCTGAAGGCCATGCGCATGAAACCAAACAGTTCGCGACCGGTGCCGATGTTGTTGCCCAACAGGCCTTTGGCCGGCTCGCGCGCTGCAAATTCTTCGGCGTCCACCTTAAGCTCCAGGGTGCCTTTGACGCCATCGACACGGATGATATCGCCCTCTCGCACCCGCGCCAAAGCGCCGCCCACATAAGCTTCGGGGCTGACATGGATTGCCGCCGGGATTTTCCCCGAGGCGCCGGACATGCGCCCGTCAGTCACCAACGCGACTTTGAAGCCACGGTCCTGCAACACGCCGAGGAACGGCGTCATCTTGTGCAGCTCCGGCATGCCGTTGGAGCGCGGGCCCTGGAAGCGCATCACCGCGACAAAATCCTTCTCCAGCAGACCGGCCTTGAACGCATCGGCCAGGTCCTGTTGATCCTGGAACACCATGGCCGGGGCTTCGACGACCTGGTTTTCCAAAGCGACTGCAGAGACTTTCATCACGCCACGGCCGAGGTTGCCTTCCATCACGCGCAAACCACCTTCTGGCGAGAATGCACGAGCCACTGGGCGCAGGATGTTTTCGTCGAGGCTTTCGATCGGGCCTTCGCGCCAGACCAGTTGGCCATTTTCGAGGAACGGTTCCTGGGTGTAGCGGCTCAGGCCGTGGCCGAGCACGGTGTTGACGTTTTCGTGGAGCAGGCCGGCTTCCAGCAGTTCGCGGATCAGGAACGACATGCCGCCCGCTGCCTGGAAGTGGTTGATGTCAGCTTTGCCGTTCGGGTACACGTGGCTCAGGGTCGGCACCACCTCGGAGAGGTCGGCCATGTCCTGCCAGGTCAACTGAATGCCCGCGGCCATGGCGATGGCCGGCATGTGCAGGGTGTGGTTGGTCGAGCCGCCGGTGGCGTGCAGGGCCACGATGGAGTTGACCAGCGAACGCTCGTCGACGATTTCGCCGATCGGCAGGAAGTTGCCATTCTGCTTGGTCAGGCGCGTCACCTGATGCGCCGCTTCGCGGGTCAGCGCATCGCGCAAAGGGGTGTTCGGGTTGACGAACGAGGCGCCCGGCAAGTGCAGGCCCATGACTTCCATCAGCAACTGGTTGGTGTTGGCGGTGCCGTAGAAAGTGCAGGTACCAGGGCTGTGGTAGGACTTCATTTCCGATTCCAGCAGCTCTTCGCGGGTCGCCTTGCCTTCGGCGTAGCGCTGACGCACATCGGCTTTCTGCTTGTTGGAGATGCCCGACACCATCGGCCCGCCCGGCACGAAAATCATCGGCAGATGACCGAAGCGCAACGCGCCCATCATCAGGCCCGGCACGATCTTGTCGCAGATGCCGAGCATCAGCGCGCCGTCGAACATGTTGTGGGACAGCGCCACGGCGGTGGACAACGCGATCACTTCACGGCTCGGCAGGCTCAGTTCCATGCCCGGTTCGCCCTGGGTCACGCCATCGCACATGGCCGGAGTGCCACCGGCGAACTGGCCGACGGAGCCGATTTCGCGCAGGGCTTTTTTGATCTGTTCAGGAAAGACTTCGTACGGCTGGTGCGCCGAGAGCATGTCGTTATATGACGAAACAATTGCGATGTTGGCGGAGTTCATCATCCGCAGGCTGTGCTTGTCGTCGCTGCCACACCCGGCCACGCCGTGGGCGAAGTTGGCGCATTGCAGCTTGCCGCGCATCGGGCCGTCGCTGGCCGCGCCGCGGATCAATGCAAGGTAAGCCTCACGCGTGGCGCGGCTGCGGGCGATAAGCCGTTCGGTGACCTCAAGGACGCGGGGATGCATGTGTAGAACTCCAGGCTAACGGATGTGGCGACCTGATTGTCTATGCTGATCAAACGCCGTTGTGATCGGGGTGACAGACGGCTTTCTTGATCATTCGGACCAGTTGATTCAGGTCACTCGTTGTAGATAAAACAAAATATTGCCACTAAAAAGGCTTGTTTTCTATTTTTTTGCGAATAATCTTGTAATTCCAACAACAAAACGACGGCGGCGCTGTAAATGACTCTTCGAATCGCAATCAATGGTTTTGGCCGTATTGGCCGTAATGTCCTGCGCGCACTGTATACCCAAGGCTATCGTCAGGATCTGCAGATCGTTGCGATCAACGACCTGGGTGACAGCTCGATGAATGCTCACCTCCTGAAATACGACACCGTTCACGGCACATTCGATGCCGAAGTCCAGCACGATCAGGAAAGCCTGACCGTCAACGGCGACCGTATTTCGGTCAGCGCCATTCGCAACCCGGCCGAACTGCCTTGGGCCGCGGAGAAGGTCGACGTCGTGTTCGAATGCACCGGTCTGTTCACCGACCGTGCCAAAGCCGCCGCCCATATTACGGCCGGCGCACGCAAAGTGATTATCTCGGCCCCGGCCAAAGGCGCCGACGCCACCGTGGTTTATGGGGTTAACCACGACATTCTGCGCCAGTCGCACCAGATCATCTCCAACGCCTCGTGCACCACCAACTGCCTGGCCCCGGTGGCCCAGGTGCTGCACCGCGAGCTGGGCATCGAAAGTGGTCTGATGACCACCATTCACGCCTACACCAACGACCAGAACCTGACCGACGTCTACCACACCGACCCGTACCGCGCCCGTTCCGCCACCCAGAACATGATCCCGAGCAAGACCGGCGCCGCTGAAGCGGTGGGCCTGGTGCTGCCGGAGCTGGCGGGCAAACTGACCGGCATGGCGGTGCGTGTTCCAGTGATCAACGTGTCGCTGGTGGACCTGACCGTGCAGCTCAAGCGCGAAGCGTCGGCCGATGAAGTGAATGCGCTGCTCAAACAAGCCAGCCAGCACTCGAAGATTCTCGGCTACAACGCCCTGCCGCTGGTTTCCAGCGACTTCAACCACAACCCGCTGTCGTCGATCTTCGACGCCAACCACACCAAGTCCAGCGGCAAGCTGCTCAAAGTGCTGGCCTGGTACGACAACGAGTGGGGCTTCTCCAACCGCATGCTCGATAACTGCCTGGCGCTCTGCAACGCCGAGTAAACCGTGGAGCAGCAACCGATGATCGGTATCAGCTTTACGCAAAAGACCATGGCGGCGCGCAAGCGTATCGCCCTGGTCGCCCATGACCATTGCAAAGTGTTTTTGCTGGACTGGGCCGAGCGGCAGAAAGACAAACTCGCGCAGCATGAACTGGTCGCCACCGGCACCACCGGGTTGTTGTTGCAACAACGCCTCGGCCTGCCGGTGGAAAGCATGATCAGCGGTCCGCTGGGCGGCGACCAGCAACTCGGCGCGCAAATCGCCGAGCAGCGGGTCGACATGCTGGTGTTCTTCTGGGACCCGTTCGAACCGCAACCCCACGACCCGGACATCAAGGCGTTGCTGCGGGTCGCGGCGGTGTGGAACATCCCCGTGGCCTGCAACGAATGCAGCGCCGACTACCTGCTCAGCAGCCCGTTGATGGATCAGGCTCACGAACACCGCATCCCGGATTACGCGACCTATCTGCTGGGGCGTGGGTAAAGCACTGGCAGCAGGCTCGCCCACATCCCCCCGTAGGAGCGGGGGGGGGGGGGGGGGGGGGGGGGGGGGGGGGGGGGGGGGGGGGGGGGGGGGGGGGGGGGGGGGG